>NZ_LZML01000130.1:0-36584 GCF_001665695.1 Nocardia sp. 852002-51101_SCH5132738
GGGCCGGTCCCCCGCGTGCAGGGCCCGGGTGGCGGTGGCGAGGATGGTGGTTTCGGTGGGTCCGTAGAGGATGCGGGCCTGGTCGACGGTGGCAGGGTGCTGGTGATGTTCGAGAGGGCGTCGTAGCTGTAATGCTCTGTGGGGTGGCCGTTGTCGGTGATTGTGGTGATTCGGCCGGCGGGGTCGAGGGTGTAGGTGCGGTGTTGGGGTGCGGTGCCGGTGCGGTGGGTGGTTTGGGTGGTGAGGTAGCCGTCGGGGCGCCAGGTGTAGTCGTCGCGGCGAATCAGGCGGCCGTGATCGGTGACGGCAGGTGCGCCGAGGCCAGGTACAGGAAACGATGCCTCGCCCGGGCGTTGATCAGACATCGGAGGTCCCGCCGACCCGAGGACCTGCGGTGCCCGCGCCGCGACCTGGCGGCTCAATACCTGGCCCACCGGTGAAAGCGTTTGCTCCACAACCAGATTTCCCAGGGACCATCCGGTCGGGCGGCCCAGCGCGTCGTGCGAGAAGGTCGCCCGATGCCCGTCGATGGTCATGGAGGTGACGCGGCCGGCGGGGTCGTAACCCCAGCCGGTCACAGCCCCGGTGGGACTGCGGCGGAAGGTGCGGCGGCCGTGTTCGTCGTGTTCGAAGCGCATCGGCGGGTGGTCGTCGACGCGTTGGAAGGCGAGGTTGCCCGCAGGGTCGTAGGCGAATTCGAGGGTGTGGGTGCGGTCGTGGCCGACGCCGGAGATCGCCGTGCGGAGGCGCCCCACCTCGTCGTGCGTGTAGAGCTGGTATTCGCCGGTGTCACAACGGATCTGTGTGAGGCGGCCGAGGATGTCGTGGGTGTGGTAGCGGCGGACGCCGGTGGGGGTGGTGACGACGGCAAGGGTGCCGTCCGGGTTGTGTTCGTAGGCTGTGGTGGCGCCGTTGTAGTCGGTTTCGCCGGCGAGTCGTCCGGCCCGGTCGTAGCTGTAGGTCCAGGAGTCGCCGAGGGGGTTGGTGACGGTGGTGAGGCGGCGTTCGGTGTCCCAGGTGTAGAGGGTGCTGGTGCCATCGGGGTCGGTGCGGCAGGCGAGCAGGTCGAAGGCGCCGTATTTGTGGAAGGTGACGTTGCCGGCGCGGTCGGTGTGGGTGAGAAGATTGCCTTCGCCGTCCCATGTCCACGATTCGGAACAGCCGTCGGGGTCGGTGCGGCGCAGCGGTTTGCCCTCGGGCGACCATTCGTGGCGAGTGATACCGCCGAGTGCGTCCGTGACGGCGACCGGGCGCCCGAAGTGGTCGCGTTCGATACGGGTGACCGCGCCGTACGGGTCGGTGACGGCTATCGGAAGGCCCGCGGCATCGACGTCGAACACCGTTGTCGCGCCGGTCGATTCGATCACCGACGTCACCGCACCGCTCGGTGAATGGTCGAACGCGGTGCGGCGTCCGGCTTCGTCGACGATGGCGGCCACGTTGCCGTGCGCGTCCCATTCCTGCTGCCGCGTGGAACCGTCGGCGTCGGTGATAACGGTTGGTCGGTTGCGTGCCGCGTAGCCGATGGTGATCGACTTCTCGTCGGGCCGAACCACTTTGGCCAGATCACCGTCGGGCGTGTAGGTGTAGTACGTGATCCCCCCGTTGGGCGCGATGACGCGCAGCGGCTTGCGATCGGGGGTGTAGTCGGTGTGGATCCGTCCGCCGAGCGGGTCGATCACATCGCGAAGCTTGTGGTCCGGGTCGAAGTCGTAGATAGTGGCCGCGCCGGTGGAATCGGTGACCGTGGTGCGGGTCCCGCTGCCGTCCGGGTAGGTGAAGTAGTCGAAATCGGCGTCGAGGGTGCCGTTGGTGCCGCGCTGGCGGACGACGCGACCCGCCGGATCGTACGTGTTGGTGAGAGAGTTGCCGTTGGAATCGGTCCACGACGTCATCCGCTGCTCGGTGTCGTAGGTGTAGGTCGTGGTTGCGCCGACCCCGTTGGTGACACCTACCAGCGCGCCCGCTTCGTAAATGAAAGTCCGGACCGGAGTGGAGGTTTCGTCGTTGTCGGCGTGGTGGCGGCCGACGACCGCCAGCCCGGTGACCCGCCCCGCCTCGGTCTCCACCCGGACCCGGTACCCACCCGAATGCGAAACCTCGATCGGTGACCCGTCGCTGTCGTAGTGGAATCGGATCAGGTTGTGGTGCCGATCGACGATCGCGCTGATCGCGTAGTTGCCCAATCGCACGTCGAGTCCCTCGAGCGTGGCCTCGGGCTCGAAACACCAGCTCAGCTCGCGGTCCGGATCGCTGACGCGATATCCGCCGGTGTCGGTGCGCACCAGGGGCCAGCGCAGTTCACCGTTCAGCGGCAGGACGGGATCGCCGGGTTCGGAATGCGGGTAGGCGAGCATGATGCCGTCGTCACCGATGAAGGTGACAGTCGCGGACTCGACCACGATCCGGATATCCAGCGTCGCCGACCACGAGGGTCCGAACCAGCGGCCGAACCGGTAGTCAGAGCGATGGCGCCGCCGCAACTCCAGCGGCAGCACCCCGGGAAGTTCGAGATCCGTTTCCGGCAGCAGGAATTCACCCGTCGCCCCGTCGACCGGATCACCACATCCGGTGACCTGCTTCTCGGTGCGGGAATTCTCCGGCCCGGATTCCGCGGCATGAGTGCCGCTGCCCTGATCCTTGTCCGCTTGCTGATGCGGGTCGTTCCTGGGTTTACCGGTCGAACCGTCGTCCGGATCGTCGGAACCGTCGTGTGAGGTGCTGTGCGTATCGGCGCCGTCGTCGTGCGGTTTGCCGTGCTCGCTCGGCGTGTCCGGCTTGTGTGAGCTCGGATGCGTATCGCCGGCAGTGGTTTTCGTATGCGGTTTCGCGCCGTCGATATGCGTGCCGCCGCGCCCGCGCTTCAGTGCCTTCATGATGTCTTCCCACGCACCCTCGAGCTTGTGCAGCAGGGGCGTGAGCTTCTTGAAGGTCGAGGCGAGCTTGCGGAACAGTTTGGCGATCGTGGTCAGTACCTTCGCCACGAACGTGGTCGCCTGCGCGGCCACCAACGGGGTGGCCACGCCCAGCGTGCACACCTCTTCGGCCGCCCACGCGGCCAACCGGCCCACGGCCTGGGCGATGAGGTCGCGCACGGTCTGGCGGACGAACGCCACCACGCCGCCGGCCATCGCGATCGCCGACGAGGCCGCCGAAGCCGCATTCGATGCCGCGGTCAGCAGCGAATTCGTCTCGGCCGCATGGGTTCGGTAGGCGTCCCCCGCGCTGCCGACCCAGTCGGCCACGTCCTGATCGACGGACTTCTTGTGATCGTCGGCGACCTGCTTGATGTGGGTGGAGACGTTCTCCCAGGTCTTGGCATACGCCTGCACCGTATCCGGATCGCCGGCCACCCAATCCAGCGCTTCCTGCAGCGGCTTCACGTGCTCCATCAGGAAACCGACGCCGTAGGAGGCGAGCGTGCCGATCGGATCGACCGCCAAGGACACGGCCTCCATCCCGGCACCGAGCACGGCGAGGCCGCCGTCGACCCACGATCCGGAGGAGATCGCATCGTGCACGTCGGCAACCGATTCGGCGATTCCGATGCCGGTGTAGGACTTCGTGGAATCCTCCCGCTGGGCGATCAGCGGGTTGTCGGCTTCCGTCGTCACCAGGTGGCCTCGGGTTTCACCGAAGCCAGCTCGCTCGCATTCGTCGAATCGGTGCTCTGCAGCGAGGTCGCGACCTGGCCGAGCGTGCCCGCATCCGCGTTCAACGCGTCGGCGGCGGTCTTGATCGCCTGCAGTCCGCCGTCTTCGACCGTGTCGACGAACAGCGGCGGCAGGAACGAGCACAACTTCCCGAAGGCGTCGGTCGGCACCGAGACGGCCTGACCGGCCTGTAGCGCCACGTGCAGTGAATCACTCACGCCCTGAACATTTTTCGCATGTGTGCGGATTTTGTCCGGATCGACGTGCACCTGACCACTGCTCATCGGGCCGCCCCGCCCGGTGTGTGGTAGCTATCGGATGCGTTCACGTCGCCACCCCGCCCCCTTCGTACGAACCGCGCAACCCCGTCGAGCAGGGCGCACAGATCGAATATAACGAACGGAGACGGGGCTTTCGATTCAGCCGGCCTTTGCCGCTATGCGTAAGTCGACTACCGAGTGATATCATATGCGATATCGTCCGCGATATGACGACCGAGGAGAAGATCGACAAGCTGGTCCAGAGGATGGCTGCCAACCCATCCAATGTTCGTTTCGCCGATCTACTCACGGTGTGCGAGCACCATTTCGGTAGTTACCGACAGCGTGGAAGCCACTACGTGTTTTCGATGCCGTGGCCGGGAGATCCCCGCGTCAATATCCAGGCCGGTGGCGCGCAGGCGAAGTCGTACCAGGTCAGGCAGGTTCTGGCCGCGATCGCGAAGAAGGAGGCATGGTGAACCACTACTCGTACCGCGTGATGTGGTCTCCCGAGGACGGCGAGTGGGCCGGTACATGTCTCGAATTTCCGTCTTTGTCACATCTGGACGGCGATCCCCTCGATGCGCTGCGGGGTATCGCTGACCTGGTGGAATTCGCTGTAGCGGACCTGGAGGCCAACGGCGAGGCGGTGCCGGTGCCGTTGGCCGATCGCACGTACAGCGGCCAGTTCCTGGTTCGCACATCCGCCGACATGCACCGGCGATTGACCATCGAGGCCACCGAGCGCGGGATCAGTGTCAACAAATGGGTGAACGAGAAGCTCGCCAGCGCATGACCGCTCGCCGGGAGTGACTCGCCGAGGGGCGATGTCGTCCTCAGTTCGGTGCCCAGTCGGCGGGGAAGGCTCGGTAGGTGCCCAGCGGCAACCGGGCGTCGTAGACCATGTCGCCGGTCGGGGTGAATTCTGAAATATGCGGTGCCATGCCCCAGCCCACCAGGGTGTTGCCGTTGGGGAGCGGCTGGGCGTCGCCCATGGCGAAGGCGGTCAGGCCGGCGGGGTGGGTTTGGTTGCGCACCAATGTGGCTCGGTGGTTGTCGAGGTCCAGGTGGATCCACTGCACACTCGACACGCCCAGTGTCTCGAAGCCGCTGGAGTTGTTGTTGAACAGGCGCAGCGTATTCGGGTCGGCGAATTCCGCATCGTGCTGGAATGCGAATTCGACGCCGGGGCCGAGATCGAAAGTCGAATGCCTGCCGCCGAGTTGCCATTTGATCGCACCGGTGCGGATGTCGACGTCGTAGACGGTGGAGGTATCGCGCATCGAGATCACCAGATTGCCGTCGGGATCCAGCGCGATCGAATTCATGTGGTACGGGTCGTAGGTGTCGCTGCCGGGAAGTTTGCCGGGGGTGGTGGTGTCGGTGAGCGGGACGTGCTCGGCGGCGCTCCAGCGCAACAGAACTCGCTTGCTCGCCACGTCGACCACCGTGGCGACGGTGTCGTACAGCTTGCCGTTCTTCGGGCCGCCGATCGCGGACAGATCGGCGTCCACCTCCTGGTACGACGTGATCAGCGCTCGGCCGTCGGGAGTCAGGCGGAATTCGTGCACATCGCTGGGAGCGCCACCGGCATCGAGGGTTTCGATGACGTTGCCGTGTTCGTCGGCGATGTAGTCGGCACCCGAGCCGTGCCCGCCGACGGTGCCGCCCTGCCACCACGTCAGCACCCGTTTGCCCTGATACGTCTGGGTGCGGAAGTTCGAGACGTCCTGTCCGGCGGGAGGCGTGTAGCGCCAGACCTCATGCCCGGCCTTGTCCACCACGATATTCGCCGGAGCGGTAGCCGGAACGGCCGACAGCGCCTTACCCGCCCCCGGAACCAGCGCCGCCGCACTGACACCGTTGCTGTAGTAGATGTAGCCGGGCGCCGCGGCCGGGGTGTTCACATCCACGGTGTATTCGGGTGCGCCTACCGGAAAAGTCGGCAGCGGAGCCGCGTGCGCGGTGAACGGGATGGATGCGGCGCCTACCCCGACCGATGCTGCGATCAGCGTGGCGGCGTGGCGAAGGTTCCTGGCAATCCTGGCCATCAGTTTCCTTCAGCTGAGTCGACCGATAATTGCGCAGAGCGTAGACCGGCTTTCTGAGGGAACTGTGAAGGCAGGCCGAGTCCCCGCGCGACGCGACGAATCGCTGCCCTCCGCCTCACGCGGTCTCCAGGGTGCGGCGGGCGTAGGCGCGGACGTCGGCGTCGGTATCGGCGAGTACCACCTGGAGGGCGGTTCGGACGGCCGCGTGGTCGGGCCAATGCGAGAGGGTCAGGACGGCGGCTTTGCGGACGTCCGGATGGGGGTCGGTCAGGGCGGATTCCAGCGCCTCGGACGCGGCGTGCGGGCCCAGTCCGGCCCAGCCGCGGGCGCCGCCCTCGCGCACCTGCCAGGCCGAATCCTTCAGCGCCGCGGTCAGAATCGCCGCATCGGACGAATCGCCGAGCCGCGCCAGGGCGGCGAGGGCGGCGGCGCGGACCAGGGGATCTCGGTCGTCGACCAGGGCACGGATCGTGTCGGCGCCGCCGGCGCCGACCTCGGCCAGGCCGCGGGCGACGGCCACCCGGACCTCCCGGTTCTCGTCGATCGCGGCGGCGGTGAGGGCCGACCAGTCGTCGAGGGAGACCAGGGCGCGCACACCTTCGATGCGCACGCGGTGGTCGCTGTCCACCACGGCCTTGCCGAACAGGTCCGCCGAGCCGCGGCGCTGGGCGCGCAGCAGATCCACCACCGCGGCTCGCACGAGCGGGTCGGGCGATTCGGCGTGTGCGGTCAATTGTTCTGCGGGAGGCAGGATTTCGATCAGCTCGCGCAGGCCGGAGACGGCAGCGGCGCGAACGCCGGCGTCGTGGTCGCCGAGCGCGGCGATCAGGGCATCGGCGAATCCGTCCGGAGTGCCCTCGGTCAGCACCGAGAGCGCGGTGGCTCGCACCCGGGGGTCGCTGTCGTCCAGATAGTCACGCAGCTCGGCGGCCGCCGGACTGTCCAGCCCGAGCAGGAGCGCGATCCGGGGTGCGGCGGAGTCGTCGGTGGGGGCGGGGATCGTGATTCCGGGACGGGGTGCGGCGCCGGTTGCCGATGCTCCGGTCCGGGGCGGGCCGGCGATCAGTTCCGGCTGCGCCACCGCGACCGGCTCGAGCTCGGCGCGCGGCAGATCCTCCCATTCCGGCACCGGCACGAAATACGGTGCGACCGGGCGCTTCAGGAATTCCATCTCGCCGTCGGCGCCCTTGCGCAGGTTCAGGTGGTAGAGCCACTCCTCGTCGTTGCGTTCGGGCAGGTCGGCGCGGTCGTGGTACAGACCCCACCGCGATTCGGTGCGGGTCAGTGAGGACCGGGCCGCCATCTCGGCGCAGTCGCGGATGAAATCGACCTCGGCGCACCGCATCAGTTGGTGCGGGGTGTCCGCGCCCATCTCGGCGATCTCCTGCCGCATCCGCTCGAAGGTCTCCACCGCGAGCGACAGTTTGGTCTGAGTCTTCGGCGGCGCGACGTAGTCGTTGACGAAACGACGCAACTTGTATTCGACCTGCTGCTGCGGCGGGCCGTCGGGATGGCGCAGCGGACGGTAGATCAGTTCGTGCGCCGCGGCCAGCTGATCATCCGGAAGAGTCTGCGGCGCAGGCACTTCCGTAAGCGTCGACGACGCGTGCTCGCCCGCCAGATCCCCGTAGACGAACGCGCCGATCATGTAGTTGTGCGGTACGCACGCGAGATCGCCCGCCGCGTACAACCCCGGGACCGTGGTGCGCGCGTGTTCGTCCACCCACACGCCCGACGCAGAATGTCCACTGCACAAACCGATTTCGGAGATATGCATCTCGATGTCGTGGGTGCGGTAGTCGTGGCCGCGGTTGGCGTGGAAGGTGCCCCGGGTGGGCCGCTCGGTGGTGTGCAGGATGCCCTCGAGCGCGTCGACCGTCTCCTCGGGCAGATGCGAGACCTTCAGATAGATGGGCCCGCGCGCGGACTCGATCTCCCGCTTCACCTCCGCCATCATCTGCCCGGACCAGTAGTCCGAGTCGACGAAACGCTCACCGGCGGCATTCACCTGATATCCGCCGAAGGGGTTCGCGACATAGGCGCAGGCCGGCCCGTTGTAGTCCTTGATCAGCGGATTGATTTGGAAGCATTCGATACCCGACAACTCCGCGCCGGCGTGATAGGCCATCGCGTACCCGTCGCCGGCGTTGGTCGGATTCTCGTAGGTGCCGTACAGATAGCCCGACGCCGGCAGCCCGAGCCGGCCGCACGGTCCGGTCGCCAGGATCACCGCCTTCGCGCCGACCGCCACGAACTCCCCGGTCCGGGTGTTGAGCGCGGCCGCACCGACCGCGCGACCGCCGTCGGTGAGGACCCGCACCGGCATGAGCCGGTTCTCGATCCGGATCCGTTCCCGCATCTTGCGTTGCCGCAGGACGCGGTAGAGCGCCTTCTTGACGTCCTTGCCCTCCGGCATCGGCAGCACATAGGAGCCCGAGCGGTGCACGCGGCGCACCGCGTACTCGCCGTAGGCGTCCTTCTCGAACTTCACGCCGTAGCGTTCCAGCCGCTGCACCATGGCGAAACCGCGGGTCGCGGTCTGATACACGGTGCGCTGGTCGACGATTCCGTCGTTCGCGCGGGTGATCTCGGCGACGTAGTCCTCCGGCTCCGCCTTACCCGGGATGACGGCGTTGTTCACGCCGTCCATGCCCATGGCCAGCGCGCCGGAGTGACGCACGTGCGCCTTCTCCAGCAGCAGCACGTTCGCGCCGTTCTCCGCGGCGGTGAGCGCGGCCATGGTGCCGGCGGTTCCGCCGCCGATCACCAGCACATCGCAGTCCAGGCGCACGGTGTCGGACAGCTCGGGAATCTTCATCAGCGCACTCCAGGGAGGTGAATAGTCGGGGCGGCTCAGGCAGCGGCCGACCGCGGCGAACGATCGAGAGCGGCAAGAATTTCGGCACGCTCGGCACTGCGATCGACGTCCTTGCCGCGCGGGTTCGGCACCGCGATCAGCGAATGCAGGGCACGGTCGGTGCCGCCGAGCACCGCGACCCGGTCCCCGAGGGTCAGCGCCTCGTCCACGTCGTGGGTGACGAAGACGACCGTGGCGGGATGAGTCTGCCAGGTTTGAATCAGAAGTCGTTGCATGGTGATTCGCGTCGGAGTGTCCAGAGCACCGAACGGCTCGTCCATCAGTACCGCGCGCGGCGCCCCGGCAAGCCCGCGCGCGAGTTGTACGCGCTGGCGCATACCGCCCGAGAGGCTCTTGGGCAGATAGTCGCCGAAACCGGTGAGCCCGACCTCCGCGATCCAGCGCTCGGCCTGCGCTCGACGGGTAGCCCGCGGCTCCCCGCGCAACTTCAACGCCAGCTCGATATTGGAACGCACAGTGCGCCAGGGCAACAGCGCATTGTCCTGAAACACCATCGCCCGGTCGCGGGAGGGCCCGGTGATCGTGTCGCCGTCCGCGAGCGCGCGTCCGGAGCGGGGCGGCAGCAGGCCGGCCAGGGCGCGCAGCACCGTGGATTTCCCGCATCCGGACGGCCCGGTCAGGACGAGGATCTCGCCCGCGCGGATATCGAGTGTCAGCCCGTCCAGCACAGGTGCGCCACCGTAGCGAAGGTCCACCCGATCGAGTCGCAAACCCATTGCGCTCGAGCTCATTTCGTCACCTCTCCCGCACGCGGCAGCCAGCGGGTGGCGCGCCGTCCCAGCAATTCGATGGCCGCCGAGGTGGCGAAGCCCAGCACGCCGATGGTGATGATGCCGACGAACACACCGGGATAGTCGACGATCGTGTATGCCTGCCAGGTGCGGTAGCCGATGCCGAGGCGCCCGGAGATCATCTCGGCCGAAACCACACAGATCCACGCCACGCCGATCCCGACCGACAGCCCGCTGAACACGCCCGGCAGGCTGCCCGGCAACACCACCCGCACCAGCACGTCCCAGCGGTTGCCGCCCAGCGTGCGCACCGATTCCTCCCAGATGGTCGGCAGTGCCCGCACCGCGTGCCGGGTGCTCACCATGATCGGGAAGTAGGCGGCGAGGAAGGTGATGAACACGATGCCGGCCTCGTCGGTGGGAAACAGCAGGATGGCCACCGGCACGATCGCGACCGCCGGAATGGGGCGGGCCAACTCGGTCAGCGGTCCGAAGATGTCGGCGAACCAGCGTGAACGCCCCAGCGCCACCCCGGTCGCGACACCGATCACCGCGGCCAGCCCGAAGCCGCTGAGAATGCGGATCAATGATTGGCCGAGGTCCAGCCAGAAGGTGTCGGTCTGCACCTGTACCCGCAGCCGGTGCAGGATCTGGGTGACCGTCGGCAGCGTATCGAAGCGAACCCACAGCCGAAGATGGTTGGCGGTCAGCACTTGCCAGGCGATCAGCGCGATGACGATGGAGGCCACCCGAACCAGCCGCGAGCCCCACAACCCTGCGGTGCCGTGGTGTCCGGCGGGCGCAGTGGTTTCCCGTGCCGCGGTGATGTCCGGAGCGCCGGCGTCGACCGGGATGGTGGTGGCGCTCACGACCGCACCTCACCGATGGCCTGGTCGTAACTCACCGCGACCGCACCGGGGTGGCGGGCCTGATACCGCTGCACCGCGCCGGGGGTGATGAAGGGCAGGTAGGTATCGCCCTCGCGCACCCACTGCGCCTTGTCCGCGAACCAGCGAGTGCCGAGTTCCGCATCCGGCACGTAGGCGGCGCGGACCTTCTTCCCCTGCGCCCGTGCGGCTTTCACCGCGCGCAGCAGATCGGTGGGGTTGCCCGCGGGCTGTGCGGCAGCCTGGCCGTCGAACCAGATCTCGCCGGCGAGGGCCGCATCGGAGACCGGTTTACCGGTGCTCGGGTCGGTGCCCGTGATCGGCGCGGGATCTGCGAAGTTCGCCACGGCCGCCTCGTAATTCACACCGCGTTCGGCGAAGGCTTTCCGCAATGGGGCGTCGTCGACGAATTTGTCGATATCGAAATCGGCGAAGTCGCCGATCGACTTCAGATACGGAACATCACCCTTGAACGCCTGGACGAGCTGCGGCTTCAGGGGCGTGTCGAACGAGGTTCCCCCGGGTCCGTTGTAGAGGTAGACGACCTCCGCCGGCAGTCCGGGGTTGTCAGCGACCAGCTGCGCGGCTTCGAGCGGTTTCGCGTGCAGGAAATCGGTGGCGTCAAGTTGCGCCTGCAGGAATGCATCGAGCACCTCGGGATGGGATTTCGAATAATCACGACGTGCCACCACACCGTGGAATGTCGGCACGTTCAACTCGGCGCCATCGTAGAGCAGCTTGGCCTTGTCCTGGAAAACGAGCAGGCCGGGCCATGCCACGAATTGCGAAAGCGCCTGCACCTGGCCGGATTCCAATGCGGACGCGCCGATCTGCGGCTGCTGGTTGAGCACGTCCACACCGTGCGCGGGGTCGATGTTCGCGCGGCTCAGAGCCTGGCGCAGAGTGCCGTCACCGGCGGAGCCGACGCTCGCGGACACCTTCTTGCCCGCCAGATCCGACAGCGACGTCGCCGTCGAATTCGGCGCGGTGACAACCATATTCAGGGAACCCCGCGGCTGGTAGCCGGTGATCGAGACCAATTCGGTGGCCGAACGCTCACTGGCGGAGGTTCGGGAACCGTTGATCAGCAGGGGGTAATCGCCCATCGAGCCGATATCGATCTTCTCGGCGATCATCTGCGCGGTGATCGGCGCGCCGGTGTCGTAGTCCTGCCATTCGACCTGATATTTCGGGCCGCCCTTCGCGGTCAGGCCGTTCAGGCGATTCTCCAGGAAACCCTTGGCGCGCAGCAGCGTTCCGGCGGTGACGGTATTGATGGTCTTGGACTGATAGCCGACGACCACCCGGACGGTGTCCCCGGATCCGGTCTGCTCGAGCGAGCATCCGGCGGCCAGGGTGGCGATCAGGGCGGCGGCGGCCAGTATGCGGCCACGACGGTACTTCATGGTATTTCCTCGAAATCGGGCCGAGGGCGGCCACTGAAAGATTCCGCTGCGCGATTCAGCGCAGCAGATACGGCATATTGACGGTGACGGCGCCGGTGGGACAGCGCGCCGCGCACGGCCCGCAGTACCAGCACTCGTCGACGTGCATGAACGCCTTGCCGTTGTCCGGATTGATCGCCAGCGAATCCAGCGGGCAGATCTCCACACACAGCGTGCATCCCTCGATGCACAGCGATTCGTCGATGGTTACCGGGACATCAGCCCGCTGATTGACCGACGCCATGGCGGCTCAGCCTCCAATCGTTGCTTTCCGTGGTGCGAATCAGGCTGTCGCGCAGGGTGATCCGATCACCACGCATGCGTATGTACTCGAGATCCACCGGGCGCCCGTCGGCGAGATAGGTGAGACGTTCCAGCAGCAGCAGTGCGCTGCCCTCGGGGGCCTGCAGGGTGGCGGCGCTGTGGATGTCGGCGGTGATGGCCTCCACCGCCAGATCGGCCGAACCGAGCGACTGGCCGCTGATCTGTTCGATGAGCCCGAAGATGTCCTCCGACCGCAGATCGCAGTCGAGTACCTGCTCGCCGATGTCCGGCGCCAGATGGGTGTGGTCCAGGCTGAGAGGCAGATCACCCAGGTAGCGCAGCCGCTCCAGGTAGACCGCGGATTCGCCGGGCGCCAGGCCGAGCCGGTTGGCAACCGCGGGCGGTGGCGTGAGGCGCACCGCCGCGCGTACCTCGTTGCGCACCTCGCCGTGCCCGCGCAGCGTTTCCTTCAGGCCGCGCAGGCTGTCCAGGCCGTGATCGTATTTGCGTTGCGCCACATAGGTTCCCACTCGCGGGACACGGCCGATGAGGCCCTCGTCGCGCAGCAGTGCCAGTGCCTCGCGCACCGCGTTGCGGGAGACGGCGAATTCCGCGGCGAGTTCGGATTCGGTGGGCAGCGGGTCGCAGCACTGGCCGGTGTGGATCTGCTGACGCAGCACATCGGCCACCTGTCGGGCCCGATCCGCCTTGCGGATGGTGCGGGCGCCGGCGGCTGCCGCCGTAGTCTCCGCCCCGGAAGCCGGGTGGTCGGCAGCGGACCCGTGCTGCTGACGCAGGGGTACCGGATCGGCCGCCATCTCCACCTCCTCACGCTTGTGACCTGCGGTTTCCGAGCGTAACGGCGGGGCCCGGGCGGGAGCGCCGGCCGCATGGGCGGCGCCGGCCGGGCGTGCGGTTATCCGCCGCCCGCCCGAGCGTCGGACCTGCTGAAATCCGGGCGATCGAAGGTAATGCGCCACCTGCGGCGATGCGGGCCCGCATTCGAATCAGTGTGAGCGCAATATGTGCCGTGACCGTTCGCTGGCGCGGCGCGGAATCGGGGTGTTACCGTTTTCCACATGTCCACCAGCCGTTCGAACCGCGCACGGGTCACCTATGTGACCGTGGCGCTCGGTGTGCGGCTGCCGCGGCAGCGGGAACTGTGTTGTTCCCGGCCGCGCAGCTGAGACCGCTCCAGTCGTCCGTCTGTCGACCCTTTTCGGGCCTTTCTCGCTGCCTTGTTGCCGATGTAGTCGTCTCTTCACGAGACTTTCGACAAGGACTTCGCCCCATGACGAGCCCCATCCTCGAACGACAGTCTTCCCCTTCTCGTCCGCGGCCGGTACGCAGTGTGCCGCGGCCGGTGGTGCCGCCGGAATTGCGGATCACCGACAACCCGGCGGCCGCTGTGCTGCGTGCCGCCACCCGCGGACCGATCTTCCGCGACAACGCCGCTCAGACAACCGGTTTGAGCATCGCCACCGTGAATCGGCAAGTGTCGGCGCTACTTTCGTCCGGACTGTTGCGAGAGCGCGCCGACCTCACCGCATCCGGTGCGGTCGGACGCCCGCGCGTGCCGTTCGAGGTCGATACCGACCGCTTCGCCACACTGGGCGTCCATATCGGTGCGAATCTCACCCGGATCGTGGCCGCCGATCTGTCCGGCCGCATTCTCGGCGGGTTGGAGATCGCCACCCCGCAGGCCGCGCAGGAGGCGGCCATCACCATCATCGCGCGCAGCGCCAAGGCCTTCCTGGACCGATTACCGCGGCGCCGGCCGTTGTGGGTCGGTGTGGCGCTGGCCGGACGGGTCGATCCCGTCGCCGGCGTCGTGGATCATCCCCGCCTGGATTGGCAGTCGGCGCCGGTCGGCCCGATCTTCGCCACCGTGCTGGACCTGCCGGTTTCGGTCGCCGCCCACGTGGAGGCGATGGCCGCGGCCGAACTGCTGCTCACCACCGGTGCGCCGGATCGTCCCGGCGCCCAGGACCGGCCCGGCAGCAGCCTCTACATCTACGGCCGGGAGACGGTCGGTGTCGCGGTCACGCTGCACGATCGCGTCTACACCCCGGCGAACGGCCCGGGTTCGATCGCGCATCTGCCGACCGGATCCGATATCGATTGCTCGTGCGGCCGGCGGGGCTGCTTGGAAGCCACGGTCGGCGAGGCGGGCGTGCTGGCTCGCGCCGTGCGCGCCGGCATCGTGCCGAAGCGGGAGGCGCCGCGGAAACCGGTGATCGCCGAGCTGTACCGTGCCGCCGAACAGGGTTCCGTCCCGGCTCGCGACATGCTGTTCGAGCGGGCCGAAATCCTCGGCAACACCGCGGCTCTGGTGCGCGACATGTTCAATCCCGATCGGGTGGTGCTGGGCGGACAGGCCTTCACCGGTTACCGGCCGGGACTCGAACGAGTCGTGCAGGCCTTCGGTCGCGCCACCACTCTCGCCCCGGCGGATCTGCGGATCAGCCGATTCGGCGGGCGGGTTCAGGAGCATGCCGCGGCCGTCACCTCACTCAGCGTCTGCTACGCCGATCCGCTGTCGGCGCTGCGCCGGGCAACGCGCTCGCGCTGAGGACCCGGGCGCTCGCGCTGAGGACCCGGGCGCTGGCGCTGAGCAGACGAGCGGCGGCCGAGTCCACGAGCGAAGACTCGGCGGCCGGGGCGGGTCCACCGTCCCGGCCGTGGCTGTGGCCCTATGCGGGCTTGACGCCGGTCAGCACACCCGTCGACGGTTGCACCGTCCGATACTCCAAGTCCTGAAATCCCGCTTGCTCCAAGGGATTCCGATACCGCCGGATATCGATCTCGGTGGGATCCATATGCCTGCTGAGCAGCTTCGTCAGCCGCCCGTGCACACCCACGGGCGCCATATCGGCCAGGAGAACCCGTCCACCCGGCCGTAGTACCCGCCACATCTGCGACAGGGCGTTGCCACGATCCGCCTCGGGGATGTGATGCATCCCGAACGTGCAGGTGACGACGTCGAACGAAGCGTCCGGCAGCGGCAGCGACTGGGCCACGCCGTACTCGAAGCGGCAGTTCGTCCGGTTGCCGGACCGGGCGGTGGCGTACTCGACCATCTCGCGGGCGGCATCGATACCGACGACTTCACCGCGGGGTCCGACCCGGTCGGCCAGCGCGAACACCAATGTGCCCGGGCCGCTGGCGATATCGAGGGCGCGTCCGCCGGGTTCCGCGCCACTGGCGGCGGCGAGGGCGGCCGCGTGTCGTCGGCGTCTGCCGCCGAAGAAGACGGTGGTGAACGCGCTGTAGCGGCGCGGGTTGGTGATCAAAATGCCCTGGGGGTCTTGTTCGATTCGGAACATGTGTTCATGATCTGGTGAAGCGGCTGCTCCCACCAGAGGCAAAAGCACCGAAACCGTTCGTTTCCGCACACCCGGAGGCACAGTGTCCGATAACGACCGCCGCGTCCGGCGTACCCGCAGCACGCTGCATCGCGCCCTGATCGAGCTAATGATCGAACGCCCCTACGACCGGATCACCGTGCAGGACATCCTCGACCGCGCCGATGTCGGCCGTTCGACGTTCTACGCCCACTTCCGCAGCAAGGACGACCTGCTCGTGGTCAGTGGAACCGAATTCCTGCGTGCGGCGCTCGCCCGCCGCTCGGGTGACCCGATACGAACCATCATCGAACTGGCCGAGGGGCATCGCGAGGTCTACCGGGCGCTGCTCGGCCCGAAGAGCACCATGGTCGTCGTACGTGGCACCCAGCAGATGTTCGCCGAGATCCTGGCCGGCCAGGGCAGCGCGGAGCCCGAGACCACATTCCTGTCGTGGGGGCTGGTCGGGTTGCTGCCCGCCGTAGCCGAAGGCCGCACCACCCCTCGGGCGGCCTACGAGGTCATCCGGCGGGTCAGCGACCTGCCGTCGTGAAAAGCCCCTCCAATGCGGTGATGAAATACGGGAAATGCCCGGCGAACCGGTGCAGATTCCGGTCGCGATCGAAGCCGCCGAACCAGTAGAGCCCGGCCTGACGATCGGCCCCGGGATCCACATCGCGGAAGGTGCGGATCCAGTTGTCGGCCCGGCCACCGATGATCGTGAACGGTAGCGCCCGCGAGAACAGCAGTTCGCGATCGGCCGGCGGGATCTGATCGGGCCGTTGCGCGTCCAGACCGTTCTGCAGAGCTTTCACCTGTGTGGCGAGCGCGCGGCCCGCGGCGGTCCGCGCCGGCAGATACCGGCCGAGTAGCAGCATGGCCGCGCCGCCGAGCGCGATGGCCACGCCGACCAGCGCATATCCGCCGGCGACGGCGAGGCCGACGGTGGCCCCCACCCCGATCACCAGCAGCGCGACGCCGATCCAGAAGGCGAGTCCCCGCCGATCGTGATCGATCAGCGTGCCACGTTCGAGCGCGTCGCGGCGCAGCGCGGAGCGTACGGGCTCGGCGGCGACGCGACCCGGCGCCCGCAGTTCCGACAACAGAACCGAGTCGGCGCCCTCGGGCAGCAGGGTCGCATAGACGTGCTTTTCGTAGCTGCGCAGTTGATCGTCGACGGGATTCACCCGGGTGATGCGCCAGTCCGAATCGCTCACCGGCGCGATCCACAGATAGCGCCGCACCGCCAGATCCACCACGGTGGCGGCGATATCGGCGGCATCGGCGGAGCCGTCGAGCAACAGTCCCGCCTCACCGGGCAAAATGCCGTCGGGAGAGACGAATTCGCTGTGGTTTCCGTTGCGCTGCACCGGATCCAAAGTTCCGGTGGCGGTCAGGGCCGCGGCGTCCTGGCGGCGAGCCCAGGCCAGATAGGCGCCGAAGGCGGCCAGCGCCGCCAGCAGGACACCGAAGGCGATCAGCACCGGTGCGGTGACGGCGAAGGCGCCCGTCCCGCGGCCGCCGCGAATATCGGCGTTGGCCTTCACCGTGCCGGGCGGTACCTGCAGGGTCACATCGAGAATGTCGCCCTTGTGCAGATTCTCCTCGTGCATGGTGAGCACGCCGTCCGGTTCGACGCGGGCGTCGTTGCATTTGCGGGTGCTACCCACCGAGCCGACCGTGCAGTCGGCGATCCCCATCCGGTAACTCGGGCTGATCACCGAACCGTCGAACGAGGCGACATCGGTGTTGAGGGCCCCCGTCCAATGGAACAGTTGCGTACCCGGCGCATCGCTGACCGTGCCGTGCACGGTGTACTTGAACGACGACTCCCCCGGCGGCGCGTCGACGCTGAACACATCGCCCGCCACCTTCGCCGAACCCGGTCCGGTACTGGAGATGTCGGTCACACCGAAACGGCGTTCACTCCCGTCGTCGCGTCCCACCCGCAACGGCAACGCCATGTGGAACTGACCACCCGGCGGTACCTTCACGGTTTCCGCCACCTCGAGCAGACCGGCCTCGCTGAGTTTGACATCCGCGATGATCGACACACCCGCGGGCTCCTGTGCCCGCGCGGCCGGTGCTGCGGCGAACAGCCCGGCCGCTATCAACAACAGAGCGCCGAACGCGCCCCCCCGAAAGATCAGCATGGGGCAGTAGCTTAGCGGTGGGCCATTGTGCGAGCAGGCGTCGCGAATCCGGCGGCTTGCTATTCTGCGTCGGCGGCTGTCGCCGGAGAGTGGTGGCTGTCGCCGGATGAGGAACGGACAAGGGGGAGTGGGGGAGTGAGTCGACCACCCTACGGGCACGGCCCGAATCCGCGGGGCGGACGGCCGGTTCCACCCCATGCTCCGCGCGGCCGGCAGCGTCCGGGACCGCCGCCGGGGTACGGCCACACGGCACCGCCCGGATATCCGCAGCCCGGCTATGCAGGTTACGCACCGCCCGCCGGGCCTCCGCCGTACCCCGCCGCTCCGGGTTACGGCGGGCATCCCGGATACGCTGCGGGACAAGGTTATCGACCGTCCGCGCCGCCCGGACATCGTCCACCCGTGCCACCGCCGCGGCCGTACGGTCCGGCCGGTCCGCGCTCCGCTCCGCCGCGCAAGCGAGGTGGCGGGGGCTTCGGCGCGGTCGTCGTCGTGGTGCTGCTGATCGTCACCTCGGGCCTCATCCGCTTCGCCGTGCGGACCGGATTCGACGCCGCCTCACATACGGGAGAACACGGCAACTACAGCTACAACCCGCCGCCCGGAAAGGATTCCGCGGGCGTCCCCGAGACCGGCGCCAATCCGCTCCTGGCCGATCCCGGTTCGCCGCTGAATCCGGCGCGCTGTCCGTACACCCCGTGGAGCACGCAGGTCGACGCCGCGCGCGCGTTCTTCGACAGTGCCGCAGCCTGTCTGGCCGACGCCTGGAAGCCGGTGCTGGAGCAGGCGAAGTTGAGTTTCACCCCGCCGAAACTCGTTGTCACCGCGAGCACTTCGGGCATCACCACGCCGTGCAGTGGATCGAGCAGCAATTTCGCGGCCTTCTACTGCGGTGCGGATCAGACCATCTACATGCCGATCAGTCAGCTGCAGACGGATATGTTCCACGATCACTGGGAGATCTACCTCTCGGTCTTCGCCCACGAATACGGTCACCACATCCAGGCGCTGTCCGGGATTCTCGGCGCGGCCAACAAACAACGCCGCCAGACCGGCCTCTACAGCGACGAGGGGCTCGACCTCTCCCGCCGAATCGAATTGCAGGCCAACTGTTTCGACGGCATGTACTTCGCGTCCTCGGCAGGCGGGAAGTCGCTGACGCCGGTGCAGGCGCAGTCCGCGCGCAAGGATGCCTACGGCCGGGGTGACAGCGCCGGCGATATGCGCAGCCACGGCACCGCGGAACACGCCGGCGACTGGTGGAGCACCGGATTCGACAAGAACGCGACCGCGCCCTGCAACACCTTCATCGCGCCGTCCGGACAGGTGAGCTGATCCGCCATGCCGCAACCGCCGAGATACCCACCGCCGCACGGTGTTCCGCCGCACGGGCGCCCGCCTTACGGCCCGCCCGGGTACGGACCACCACCCGGATACGGCCCGCCGCCGGGGTATCCGCCGCCCGGCTATTACGGCCGTCCCTATCCGCCGCCGAGGTCCGGTGGCGGCGCGGTCGGTGCGGTCTTCGCCGTGCTGTTCGTCTTCGTGGTGGTCGGCGGCTTGGTCGCGTTCGCGACCATGGGAGGTCGTGACAATTCGTCGGCGTCGTCGTATTCGACGTCGGCGCCGAGTTTCACGTATACGACGCCGACGTGGGCCACGAGCACGAGTGACCCGACCACGTCCAGTTCCGAGGTCACCACCTACTCCACCTCGGCTCGCGCCACCACCCGGGCCGCGACGCGAACCACGCGTGCCGCGCCGACGTCGACGAAACCGGCCGGACCGCAACCGGTTGTCGCCACCGCGAACAATCCGCTGTTCGGCGATCACGACTCCGGCCTGATCAATATCGAATGCGGTTATCCGCGTTGGGGTTCGAGTGTCGCGGCCGCCACCGCCTTCTTCAACGCGGAGAAGGACTGCCTGGACCGGATGTGGCAGCCGGTCCTGCAGGCGGCGAACCTGCCGTTCTCGAGTCCGACGGTCAGCGTGCCCGCGCGCGGTGTGGACGCCGTCTCGCCCTGCACCAGTTCGGGCGGCAATTACGCGGCGTTCTACTGCTCGACCAACAACACGATCTATATGCCGCTCGATCACCTGCAGGTCGAACAATTCGGCGACCAGGCCGAGATCTACGCCTCGGTGTTCGCACACGAGTACGGACATCACGTACAAGGGATCTCCGGCATCTCCGACAAGGAGAACAAGGATCG
Source organism: Nocardia sp. 852002-51101_SCH5132738 (assembly GCF_001665695.1). Taxonomy (NCBI): domain Bacteria; kingdom Bacillati; phylum Actinomycetota; class Actinomycetes; order Mycobacteriales; family Nocardiaceae; genus Nocardia; species Nocardia sp. 852002-51101_SCH5132738. Next base: position 19,883 of record NZ_LZML01000130.1, read on the forward strand.
CTACGACGCGGGGGTGCGGTCCGCGGTCGGATTGGAGTTGTCGCGTCGCCTGGAGCTGGAAGCGCAGTGCTTCGGCGGAATGTGGGTGGGCTCATCGCAATTCGTCGGCTCGCTCACCACCGATCAGGTCGGAAGGATTCGTCAGACCAACTATCGTCGCGGCGACCGAGCGGGCGATATGCGCGATCACGGCACGCCCGACCACTACGGGGCGTGGTACGACCAGGGACACGACAACAACCGCACCTGGATGTGCAACACCTGGAACTCGCCGTCGGATTCGGTGTCGTGACCGGCGCCCGAATCCGGTCGGCGTGAGCGGTCGGCCTATCCCTGCTCCCGCAACTGCGCCAACCACCGCGCACCCTCGTCGGGATCCGGCGTTTCCCCGCCGATGACGTCCAGGACCGCATGCCCGAGGCAGGCCGCCGCCATGACCCGGTCGGCGACGGCTTCGGCGTCGCCCCACGGCAGATGGGGTTTGGCGATGAGCAGCGACGCGATGCCGTGGGCGGCGGCCCAGAGTTCGAGCACCAGCGGCATCGGGTCGCCGGGCGCGATCACGCCGGAGTCCATCGCCTCCTGTACCGTCTGCGAAAACCGTTGGAACGCACCACTACCCAGCACCACGTCCACCGCGGAGGGGCCTTCGCCGGGTGAGGCGGCGGTGGCGACTCGGTATTGACCGGGATGCTGCAAGGCGAAGCGCACATAGGCCAGGCCCTGCTGACGCATCCGGGACATGGGCGAGACGGTCGGGTCGCTCGCGGCGCCGATGGCCGCGTCGAGATCTTCGAACACCTCCGCCACCGCGGCATCGATGAGGTCGTCCTTGTCGGCGAAGTGGCGGTAGATCGACGGTGCGGTGACGCCCACCGACTTGCCGACCTCACGGATCGACACCGAATCGGCATTGCCGGTGCGAGCCAGCAACTCTCGTGTCGCGGCGAGGATTTCGGCGCGCAGCTCGGTACCGGAGCCGCGGGCGGAACGGGGACGGCTCGAACGTGTCACGGCCGCCCCGCCGGTTCCGGTTCCGCGGCGCGCTCCGGCGTCGCGGGCGTGGGATGTTCGGTGAGACCGAACCGCTCGTGCCAGCGTGCCAAGGGGCCTGGGGCCCACCAGTTTCCGCGGCCCATCAGCCGCATCAGCGCCGGAACCAGCAGCATGCGGATGACGGTGGCGTCGGCCAGCACGGTGATCGTGAGACCGAGACCGAACATCTGCATGAACGACACCTTCGCGGTGATCATGGCGCCCAGCACGATCGCCATCAGCAGGGCGGCCGCGGTGACGATGCGACCGGTCCGGGCGACACCGATGGCCACCGAACGGTCGTTGTCGGCGGCGGTGCGGTCGGAAGCCAGCCAGGCCTCGCGGATGCGGGAGAGCAGGAACACCTCGTAGTCCATCGACATCCCGAAGGCCAGGCAGAACATCAGGATCGGCATGGTGGGCACCAGGAAGCCGGTGGGCGTGAAGCCGAGCAGTCCGGAGAAATGCCCCTCCTGGAAGATCCACACCATCATGCCGAACATCGCGGTCAGCGACAGCGAGTTGATCACCACGGCCTTCAGCGGGAGCACCACGCTGCCGGTGAACAGGAACAGGACCACGAAGGTCGCCAGTGCGATCAGCGCGATCGCCAGCGGCAGCCGTTCTCCCAGGGCGTGCAGGGAGTCCACGTTCATCGCCGCGGCACCGCCGAACAGCGCCGGCGAGGGCGCGGGCACATCGCGCAATGCCTGCAGCTGATCCTTCGCCTGTTGGGAGTAGGGATCAAATGTCGATGTGACGGTGAGATATTGGCCCGAGTCGCCGGCCATCCCCGGCGCGGCACCGCCCATCCGGGCGCCGGACACGTAGACGCCGCTACTCGACAGCACCGCGTTCACGCCGTCGACCTTCGACAGCGTCGTGGCGTAGCCGCTGATCGCCTGGGGTCCACTCGGCGCACCCGGCAGCACGATCGTCGTCCCGGTTCCGGAGTTCACGGCGGGGAATTCCGCCCGCAACTCGTCGCCCACCGCGCGGCTGGTCGATCCGGCGGGCAGCACCCGGTCGTCGGGATAGCCGAATTTCACCCCGAGGAATGGCGCGCCGACCGCGAGCAGCACCGCGATGATCGCGATGGAGACCGGCAACGCCCGCCGCATCACCCAGGTGACCGTGCGATACCAGCCGGACTCGTGCTCCGGTCGCGCTGCGGGCTCGGTGCGGCCGAACAGTTTCCGGATCGCCACCCGCAGATTCCAGGAATTGATCCGGTCCCCGAGCAACACCAGCGCCGCGGGCAGAATCACGATCGATGCGATGGCCGCGGCCGCCACCACCGCGACCCCGGCATAGGCGAACGACTTCAGGAAGTACATGTCGAAGACGCTGAGCACAGCCAGCGCGAGCGCGACCGTCAGCGCGGAGAACAACACCGTGCGTCCCGCGGTCTGCACCGCGCGCACCGCGGCGGCCTCGTGGCTCGACCCCGCGGCCAATTCCTCGCGGTATCGGCTGACGATGAACAGGCTGTAGTCGATCGCCAAGGCCAGTCCCAGCGCGGTGGTCATATTCAGCGCGTAGATCGACACATCGGTGAAGAGGGTGAAGCTGCGCAGGATCGCGAGCGTGCACAGAATCGCGAAGATCCCGACCGCCAACGGCAGCGAGGCCGCGATCACGCTGCCGAACACCAGGATCAGCACGATCGCGGTGAGCGGGACCGCGATGCCCTCGGCCATCGCCAGATCCTTGGTGACCTGGTTGTTGACATCGTGGTAGACAGCGGCGATTCCGCCCGACTGCACGGTGACACCCGGCGTGGAAACGGGCAGGGAGGTCGCGATCGCACCGGCGGCGCGCTGGGCCTTGTCGTCGCCCCCGGTGAGATAGGCCATGACCAACGCGCTCTTACCGTCGGTGCTGCGCAGTGCGGCGGCCAGCTGCGGTGGACTGGTCCAATACGAGCGGACGCCGACGGTGTCGGAGCGACTGCCGAGCCGGGCGACGATGTCGGCGCCGGCCGAGCGGGCCGCGGCCGACTCCACGCCCTCGTCGGCGTGCACCAGCAGCACCAGATTGGGCTGGGCGCCGTTGAACTCGTCGGCCACCAGTTGTGCCGCGCGGGTGGATTCGGCCTTGTCGGAGGTGAATCCGCCGGCTTGCAGGTGGGCGGTGACCGTGGCGCCGAAGCCGCCGCAGAGCAGCGCCAGGGCGAGAGCGGCGAAGAGCACCCGTTTCGGGTACCGGGTGGCGAGCCGTGCGATGCGGGTCAGCATGAGTGCTCCTCGGGCGGCCGGCATTGGGTAACGGTGTTAGCGTAACGCCGTTACCCTAGCCGGGCGCAAGAGGAGAGCCGGGATCGGTGTCAGCGATCCACGTCACCGGCGGGTCGCTCACCGCCGTTGTGCGGATGATGACCGAACAGCCCGCGCGGGGCGTGGCCGTGCACGCCCTCGACATAGGCGGTCTCGGCGTGCAGGGCGAAGTCGATGCCGCCGACCTCGTCCTCCTTGCTGACCCGGAAGCCAATCACGCGATCGATGACCTTGCCGATCAGATAGGAGACGCCGAAGGCCCACAGCGCGACCACAACGACGCCGACCGCCTGCTTTCCGAGCTGGGCGAGTCCGCCGCCGTAGAACAACCCGCGCGATCCGCCGGTCATCACCCGGTTCGCCAGCACACCGATCAACAGGGTGCCGACCACGCCACCGGTGAAGTGCACGCCCACCACATCGAGCGAATCGTCGTAGCCCGCCTTGAATTTCCAGCCGACCGCGAAGGAGCAGACCACACCGGCCGCCAAGCCCACGATCACCGCGCCGAGGGCATTGACCGAACCGCACGAGGGCGTTATCGCGACCAGACCGGCCACCGCGCCGGAGGCCGCGCCGAAGGTGGTCGGGCGGCCGTCGCGGATCTGCTCCACGATCAACCAGCCGAGCATGCCCAGACAGCCCGCGACCAAGGTGTTCAGGAAGACCGCGGCGGCCAGTCCGTCGGCCTTGAACGCGGATCCGGCGTTGAAGCCGAACCAGCCGAACCACAGCAGTCCGGCGCCCAGCAACACGAACGGCAGATTGTGCGGGCGCATCGCGTCCACCTTGAACCCGATCCGCGGTCCCAATACCAGCGCCAAGGCGAGAGCCGAAGCGCCGGAAGCGATTTCGACCACCAGACCACCGGCGAAATCGAGCACGCCGAAGGAAGCCAGCCAGCCGTTCGGGCCCCATACCCAGTGCGCGATCGGAGCGAACACCACCAGCGCCCACACCGGTACGAACACCATCCACGCGGAGAACTTGGCGCGATCGGCGATGGCGCCGCTGACGAGCGCGACGGTGAGGATCGCGAAGGTCAGTTCGAAGGTCGCGTACAGCAGTTCCGGAACGCCGCTGCGCACGGTGCCCGGGGTGATGCCGGTCATCGCGAAATGTTCCAGCCCGCCGATGAATCCACCGCCGGCGTCGTCACCGAAGGCCAGGGTGTAACCGAACAGCAGCCACACCACGGTCACCAGCGGGATGGAGATGAAGCTCATCATCAGCATGTTCAGCACGCCGGTCGTGCGCACCATGCCGCCGTAGAAGATCGCCAGGCCGGGGGTCATGAGCAGGACCAGCGCGGTGCTGGTCAACAGCCACGCCGTGGCGGCGGGGTCGATGGTCGGGGGCACGGACAACTCCTTTTCCACACGCGTTCGCGTGGCAAGAAACTACCGAACCCCTCGTGTCGGGCCGATGAGCGAGTCTGGTACTTCCGTTCGGATTCAATTCCCGCGCTTGCGAGCCCGCCGGGCCAGCGCGCGCCGGCCACGGTCCCCGGGGACCGGCAGATCGTCCTCGAGCGCGACCCATTGCGCGGTGACGAGCCACTGCTGCTGGGCGCGGGCGTCGGCGGTGTCGTTGAACACCCGCCGGCCGCGGTCGTCGCGCAGCTCGTGCGCGACAACCGACCAGCGCGGCGGGCGGCCGTGGGTGGTGCGGTAGGTGTCCAGGAACTCGGCCACGAGGGTGCCGATGGTGTTGACCGGGCGCAGCGACACGCGGTTGCCGTATTTCGCCGAGTGGAAGCGCCGGGCCGCGCACAGCGAACGCGGCGTGGCGTCGAAGGCGATCCACCCCGCGCGCTGCGCCCGTTCGATGAGCCACAAATGTTTGACCGCATTCGGGGCGATATCTCCGACGCGTTCGCGGATCAGCGTCATCACCGGTTCGGCGGCGAGAATATCGCGGCGGGTCGGGCCTGTCGCGTGGGTGTGCCAATAGTTCTGGGTCAGCTCGGCGAGCGTGCGGCCGAATTCGTCGATACTGCGCTGCGCGCGCCGGCCCAGCCGTTCGATGCGTTCGGCCTCGGCGCGTATCCGATTCTGTGCGATCAGGGTGTGAATGGCCGGCATGGTGGGAACCTGGCCGCGGCCCAGCAATTCCAGAATGGCGCCCGCGGTGACCGGATCGGCCGCGGCGGAAACCGGAAGGGAATCGCGGTTGCGAGCGAAGTCGCGGGGGCTGATGGCGCGGCTGAGCAGATCGGTGGCGGTCCGGTCGCCGGCGAAATCGGTATGTGAGAGCCAGGCGGCGGCGATGTCGTCACACGACGGCACGGTCGTCATTACCCGTCATTACCTCCGAAACGGGCCGGATGTTGTTGTGCCCCGGTCGGGATGAGGGACCGACCGGGGACACCAACCTGATGAAGGTTTGGCTACCGAAGTTGCCGAAATCAACGGTAGTCAGCAGAGTAGATCGGGCGCTAATCGGGTGACGGAATCGTTACGTCCATAATTTCGGTCGCAAACGGGGCGCGTGTCCGAAAGCTTTCGTTACTCGACGGCCCGCAGACGAAATCGGCAGAACATTCACACCGTTTCCGATTTCCGGGCGCGAACCGATTGTTGACCAGGTCGGTTGTCCGCGGTGAGATCGGACGAAAAGAATGCTTGTGATGTAGATCATAGTTTATTCATGCCACCGAACGCTTCGGCGGGTGGGGTGGAAACCGGGTGCGCGAATGGTTCCCTGTCGGTGTCCGCCGGTACCCTCGGGCCGTGGCTCTGTACCGGAAGTATCGACCGGCATCCTTCGCCGAGGTAGTGGGGCAGGAGCACGTCACCGATCCGCTGAGTACCGCGCTCGACACCGGGCGGATCAGTCATGCCTACCTGTTCTCCGGCCCGCGAGGTTGTGGCAAGACGTCCTCGGCGCGCATTCTGGCGCGCTCGCTGAACTGCGTCGAGGGTCCGACCTCGCGACCGTGCGGGGTGTGCCCGTCGTGCGTCGCGCTGGCTCCGGGCGGGCCCGGCAATCTCGACGTGATCGAACTCGACGCCGCCAGCCACGGCGGCGTGGACGACACCCGCGAGCTACGCGATCGTGCGTTCTACGCGCCCGCGGAATCGCGCTACCGCGTCTTCATCGTGGACGAGGCGCATATGGTCACCACGGCCGGATTCAATGCGCTGCTGAAGATCGTCGAGGAGCCACCGGCCCACCTGATCTTCATCTTCGCCACCACCGAGCCGGACAAGGTGCTGCCGACCATTCGCTCGCGCACCCATCACTACCCGTTCCGGCTGCTGCCGCCGGCCACCATGCGCGGGCTGCTCGGCAAGATCTGCGAGCAGGAACAGGTGCAGGTCGAGGAATCGGTGTACCCGCTGGTGATTCGGGCCGGCGGTGGTTCGCCACGCGACAGCCTCAGTGTGCTCGACCAGTTGCTGGCCGGAGCCGGCCCCGAAGGTGTCACCTATCCCCGTGCGCTGGCGCTGCTCGGCGTCACCGATATCGCGCTGATCGACGAGGCCGTCGACGCGCTGGCCGCCGACGACGGCGCGGCCCTGTTCGCCACCGTCGACCGAGTGGTGGAGGCCGGTCACGATCCCCGCCGCTTCGCCACCGACCTGCTCGAACGCATCCGCGACCTGATCCTGCTGCGCGCGGTTCCCGATGCCGCCGAGCGCAATTTGGTCACCGGCCCCGGCGATGTGATCGACCGGATGGCGGACCAGGCCGACCGGATCGGCCCGGCTACCCTCGCCCGCTACGCGGAGCTGCTGCACGAGGGCCTCGGCGAGATGCGCGGCGCCACCGCGCCCCGGCTCCTACTGGAGGTGGTGTGCGCCCGCATGCTGCTGCCCTCGGTCTCGGAGGCCGAATCGGCGGCGTTGCAGCGACTGGAACGGCTGGAACGGCGGATGGAATCCGGCGGTGTCCCGGCCGCCGGGCCCGCCGCGGCGCCACAGTCTTCCGCTGCTCCCGCCGCCGCGCCGGAGTCCTCCGGTGGCGCGGGCCGGCCGTCGGGTGAGCCACGCCGCCGTGGCGCCGAAGCGCTGGCCGCGATGCGGGGGAAGAAGAGTGCGCCGCATCCGGCGCAGCGGGCGCAATCGCCGACCGGCCCGCAATCATCGGCGCCGCCGCAATCCCAGCAGGAGTCGCAAGAGCAACGGCCCCAAGGACTTTCGGCCGATTCGCACGGTGCGGCCCCGGTCGGTGGCCCGTCCTCGGATGATCGGTCCGCACCCGGTGCCGCCGATGTTCCGGCGACCGGTGAGCAGGTCTCCGCGCCCGGCGCCACAGCGACCGCTGAAGCCGGATCGGCCGACCGTGAAACCGGTCGTCAGGCGTCGACCGGTACGGATGGGGACGAAAAGGCCACGGCGACAACCGCTTCCGACCCCACCGCGGGCAGTGCCGATCGGGGCGTCGAGTCGGGACCGGACGCCGGATCTTCCTCCGGCGCACAGTCGGTTGCCCATACCGAGCGACATGACGGGGCGGTGGAGTCCGCTCCCGATCGGGGCGTTGCCGCAGCCGAATCGGTCGCTGTCGATCGGCCGTCCGCTGCGGATCCCGTCGCCCAGCCGGAATCGCTCGACGTGTCGCATCCCGAACCCGGTAGCGCGGCCTCCACTGCCCCCCGAAGCCCGGTGTCGCCCGAATCCGATGAGGGCGCTCACGACCGGCAGAACGCCGCCGCTTCCGGATCGGTCGCGGACGGACCGGAGGTAGGAGATCCCTCGGGCTCGGCCGCGTCCACCGAAAGGTCCTTCGAGCCCGAGCCCGATCGCGATTCGGTTCCGGCCGGTCGGCCGACGAGCGCCGCGGGTTCGAACGGTCCGGATGCCGGCGCGGGTCCCGATTCCCGCGGTGCCGAGTCCGAGTCCGCCCCCGCTTCCGGCGATGATGCCGGTGCTGCCCGAGCTTCCGTCGCCGAACCCGCTGCGGCCGCCGGCCCCGGGGCGCGGGATGCGTCGGGCGCGGCGGTGGACCGCGCCGCAGATGATGCGACCACGCAACCGGTGGCCTCGCCCGCCGATACGGGTGGGGACGTTCTGCGGGAGATCGAGACCGCCTGGGCCGATATCCGGGCCAAGGCGCGAGAGTCGAGTGCGGCCTTGCCGGCGCTGCTCTCGGGTGCGGTCGGGGCCGTCCGCGTCGAGGACGACACGATCGTGTTCGCGCATCCGCATGCTCCGCTCGCGCAGCGTCTGTCGATCCCGCAGAACATCGACGCCGTCCGGGCCGCGGTGCACGCGGTGATCGGCCGGCAGTACGGCGTGCGGTGGGAAGTCGGGTCGGGTGACACCGGTGGTGCGCGTGCCGGTGGTGCGGCCTCGGAGCGTTCTGCCCGCGGCGGCGCGGAACCGCCGGCCGGCCGGGGTGCGGGCGGGGGCAACCCCGGGCAGCAGCAACCTCCGCGATTCGTCCGGCCCAGCCAGAACCAGGCGCAGCCGGCGGACGGCGATGCGCGCGGCGGTCAGACCGACACCAGGGGCGCCGCGGCCGATCGGCGCGACAGTCAGGGACAGGGCCAGCGGCGGGAATTCCGCCCGCCGCGCAGTGCCGGTGCCGCCGACCGAGCGGCGCCGGACGACGATATTCCGCCGCCCGAGGCGCCGGACCTTCCGGACGATCCCGGGCCGCCGGACTACTCACCGGTAGGTTACGACGGTGTCCCACCTGCGTTGACGCCGGAAGAAGAGCAGGAGATGCTCGCGGAATCGGCGCGACCGGTCCCCCCGGAACAGCGCCGCGACCCCGATGAGGTGGCCTTGGAGTTGCTGCGAACTGAGTTGGGTGCCACACATCTGGGTGGTTGACAGCCACCTGCCGGAATACGTTAAGTTAACCGGAGTTCGCATCCCGCTGTACTATGAACGGGTGGTCGTCAGCATCGGTGCTACGAGGTTCTATGGTATGCCCAGGCATACGGGCGCCCCGGGGCCTCGTAGGTCGATGCATGTCGGCGTTTGTACAGCGTTATGCGCTCGGCGGACTTGTGGAGGGAACCGTGTGTGACCTCCCGGTTCGCCGGTGTGGTGTGCCTGCGGGCTCGCCGGGATCGAACACGGTCGGTCGGATGGCCGGTCGGCACCTTTAAGGAAGGAAACACTCCGATATGACCACAGAGGCCTACATTTTCGAGGCCATCCGCACCCCGCGCGGCCGCAACAAGAAGGGCTCGCTGCACTCGGTCAAGCCGATCGATCTGACGACCGGTCTGGTCCAGGAGCTGCGCAACCGCTTCCCGAACCTCGACGAGGATCGCATCTCGGACATCATCCTGGGTGTCGTGTCGCCGATCGGCGACCAGGGTGCCGACATCGCCCGCACCACCGTGCTGACCGCGGGCCTGCCCGACACGGTCGGCGGTGTGCAGATCAACCGCTTCTGCGCCTCCGGCCTCGAGGCCGTGAACATGGCCGCGCAGAAGGTGCGCTCCGGCTTCGAGGACCTGGTCCTCGCCGGTGGTGTCGAGTCGATGTCGCGCGTCCCGATGGGCTCCGACGGCGGTGCGCTGTTCGCCGACCCGGCCACCAGCTACGACCTCTACATCGCGCCCCAGGGCATCGGCGCCGACCTGATCGCCACCATCGAGGGCTTCACCCGCGAGGACGTCGACAAGTTCGCCGTGCGCTCGCAGGAGCTCGCCGCACAGGCGTGGTCCGGCGGCTACTTCGCCAAGTCCGTCGTGCCGGTCAAGGACATCAACGGCCTGACCGTGCTCGACCAGGACGAGCACATGCGTCCCGGCACCACCGTCGAGGATCTCGCCAAGCTGAAGCCGTCCTTCGCGGGCATCGGCGAAATGGGTGGCTTCGACGCCGTCGCGCTGCAGAAGTTCCACTACATCGAGCAGATCGACCACGTGCACCACGGCGGTAACAGCTCGGGCATCGTCGACGGCGCCGCGCTGGTGCTGGTCGGCACCGAGGAGGCCGGCGCCGCTTCGGGTCTGACCCCGCGCGCCCGCATCGTCGCCACCGCCACCAGCGGCGCCGACGCCACCATCATGCTCACCGGCCCGACCCCGGCGGCGCACAAGGCGCTGGCCAAGGCCGGTCTGTCGGTCGAGGACATCGACCTGTTCGAGATCAACGAGGCCTTCGCCTCGGTGGCGCTGAAGTTCCAGAAGGATCTGAAGATCCCGGACGAGAAGCTGAACGTCAACGGCGGCGCCATCGCGATGGGCCACCCGCTGGGCGCCACCGGCGCGATGATCACCGGCACCATGGTCGACGAGCTGGAGCGCCGCAACGCCCGCTACGCCCTGGTGACCCTGTGCATCGGCGGCGGCATGGGTGTGGCCACCATCATCGAGCGCGTCTGACGCCCAACCCTTCACATTCTCCAGGAGAACGAAAAACTATGACAGAGAACATGATCGGCTGGGAAAAGGACGCCGACGGCATCGTCGTGCTGACCATGGACGACCCGAACCAGGGCGCCAACACGATGAACGAGCTCTACAAGAGCTCGATGCACGCCACGGTGGACCGCCTGGTCGCCGAGGTCGACGACATCAGCGGTGTCGTCATCACCTCCGCGAAGAAGACCTTCTTCGCCGGCGGTGACCTCAAGAACATGATGAAGACCACTCCGGAGAACGCTCCGGACATCATGGAAGAACTCACCAGCATCAAGGCCGACCTGCGTCGCCTCGAGACCCTGGGCAAGCCGGTCGTGGCCGCCATCAACGGCGCCGCGCTCGGCGGTGGCCTGGAGATCGCGCTGGCCACGCACTACCGCATCGCCGCCGACGTCAAGGGCGTGCAGATCGGTCTGCCCGAGGTCTCGCTCGGCCTGCTCCCGGCCGGTGGCGGTGTCACCCGCATCACCCGCATGCTCGGCATCGCCGACGGACTGATGAGCGTGCTGCTGCAGGGCAACAAGTTCACCGCGCAGAAGGCCAAGGCAAAGGGCCTGATCAACGAGGTCGTCGGCAGCGTCGAGGAGCTCGTCCCGGCCGCCAAGGCGTGGATCAAGGCCAACAAGGACAACGCCGAGGCCGCCACCCAGCCGTGGGACCGCAAGGGCTTCAAGATCCCCGGCGGCTCGCCGTCGAGCCCGGCGCTGGCCGCCAACCTGCCGGCCTTCCCGGCCAACCTGCGCAAGCAGCTCAAGGGCCAGAACATGCCGGCGCCGCGGGCCATCATGGCCGCCGCGGTCGAGGGCGCGCAGGTCGACTTCGACAACGCGTCGCTGATCGAGTCGCGCTACTTCGTCTCGCTGCTGACCGGCCCGGTCGCGAAGAACATGATCCAGGCGTTCTTCTTCGACCTGCAGGCGATCAACAACGGCGGTTCGCGTCCGAAGGACGTGCCCAAGCGTGAGATCAAGAAGATCGGCGTGCTCGGCGCCGGCATGATGGGCGCGGGCATCGCCTACGTCTCGGCCAAGGCCGGCTACGAGGTCGTGCTGAAGGACGTCTCCCAGGAGAACGCCGACCGCGGCAAGCAGTACTCGGTGAAGCTCGAGGAGAAGGCGCTCTCGCGTGGCAAGACCACCGAGGAGAAGTCCAAGGCGCTGCTGGATCGCATCCACCCGACCGCCGATCCCCAGGATCTGGCCGGTGTGGACTTCGTGATCGAGGCCGTGTTCGAGAACCCCGACCTGAAGGCCAAGGTCTTCCAGGAGATCGAGGACGTCGTCGACGCGGACGCGCTGCTGGGCTCCAACACCTCCACCCTGCCGATCACCCTGCTGGCCAACGGTGTGAAGCGGGCCGAGGACTTCATCGGCATCCACTTCTTCTCCCCGGTCGACAAGATGCCGCTGGTGGAGATCATTCGTGGCGAGAAGACCTCCGACGAGGCGCTGGCCCGGGTGTACGACTACACCCTCGCGATCCGCAAGACCCCGATCGTGGTCAACGACAGCCGCGGCTTCTTCACCTCTCGCGTCATCGGCACGTTCATCAACGAGGCCATCATGATGCTCGAGGAGAACATCGACCCGCAGACCATCGAGCAGGCCGGTCTGCAGGCGGGCTACCCGGCCGCGCCGCTGAAGCTGAGCGACGAGCTCAACTTCGAGACCATGCAGAAGATCTTCAAGGAGACCAAGGAGGCCGCCGAGAAGGACGGCATCGCGATCTCCGCCGCTTCGCTGGCCTCGGGCCGCGTGGTCGAGACCATGATCGACAAGTTCGATCGCAAGGGCAAGCTGCACGGTGCGGGCTTCTACAACTACGCCGACGGCAAGACCGCCGGTCTGTGGGAGGGCCTGCGCGACGCCTTCAACTCCAAGCGTGAGCTGCCCGAGGGCGTCACGCTGCAGGATCTGAAGGACCGCATGCTGTTCATCGAGGCCATCGAGACCCAGAAGTGCTTCGACGAGGGCGTGCTGACCAGCACCGCCGACGCGAACATCGGCTCGATCTTCGGTATCGGCTACCCGGCCTGGACCGGTGGTGTGCACCAGTTCATCGTCGGCTACCCCGGTGGCACGGAGGGCTTCATCGCCCGTGCCGACGAGCTGGCCGCGAAGTTCGGTGAGCGCTTCCAGGTGCCGGACTCGCTGCGCAAGTAAGGTTCTCGCCACGCCGAGATGCTCTGCGACGGCCCGGATCACGTTTTCGCGTGATCCGGGCCGTGTGCTGTCTCGTCGCCTTCACTCGCGTGTCCGCTGCCGATGGAAACGGTCGCGAATCGAAGCGGGCGGAACTGTGTCCGGATGCGCACCGACCGCGCTACGTTGGAATGAGGGCGGAACGTTCGAGGTGGCCAGATGAATCCACAGACGGGCAAGGTCCGCAGCGACGACGATCCCGCGGCGGACTCGGAGGCAGCCGCGGGGGCGAATACCCAGCGCTACCAACCGATTCGCATCGCCGACGAACTCGAGGCGATGGGGTTGTTCGATGCCCAGGAGATCGGGCGCGGCGGTTTCGGGGTGGTCTATCGCTGTGCGCAGCGGGCGCTGGATCGCGTGGTGGCGGTCAAGGTGCTGTCCTCGGAGATCGACGAGGAGAGCCGGGAGCGGTTCCTGCGCGAGGAACATGCCATGGGCCGGCTGTCGGGCCATCCGAATATCGTCGACGTCCTGCAGGTCGACGTCACGCCCAGCGGCCTGCCGTTCATCGTCATGCCGTTCGCCGCGCACGGCTCGCTGGAACAGCTGATCCGCGATCACGGCCCGCTGAGCTGGTCGGATTCGCTGCGGGTCGGTGTGAAACTCGCGGGCGCGATCGAGAGCGCACATCGTGTGCACGTCCTGCATCGGGATGTGAAACCGGCGAACGTGCTGCTGAGCCGCTACGGCGAACCACAGCTCACAGATTTCGGCATCGCGCGCATTCCGGGTGGTTTCCAGACCTCGACCAGCATGATCACGGGATCACCGGCCTTCACCGCACCCGAGGTGCTCAAGGGTGAGGAACCGACCGTTAGGTCGGATGTGTACGGTTTGGGCGCAACCCTGTTCGCGCTGCTGACCGGGCACGCCGCCTTCGAACGCCGCTCCGGCGAGCGCGTGGTCGCCCAATTCCTGCGGATCACCACTCAGCCGGTCCCGGATCTGCGCGAACAGGACATTCCAGCCGATGTGGCGGGCGTGATCGAACAGGCCATGGCCCAGGATCCGGCCGATCGCCCGGCCTCCGCCCTGGAGTTCGGGCAGGAGATGCGCGCGGTGCAGATCGCGCACGGCGAATCGGCCGACGAGATGGCTCTGCTCGACGGCGAAACGACCGACGGCCGCACCGCCGCCACCGAGGCGCCGCCCCGCCCGATCACCTCGCGTCGCAGCCGCGCGGTCCTGGGCCTGCCCGCGCTGCGCGCTCCGGGGGCGCCCGCCCTCGCCCCGCCCGCGACGCTACCGCCCACGGCCGCAACGAAATTCCGTCCGCCGACCCCGGCCCGCGAGCCGATTCCCCGGCCGCGGCTGCTCGATATCCTGCGCACGGGTGGCCGCCGCCGGCTCGCTGTGATCCACGGACCGGCGGGCTTCGGGAAAAGTACGATCGCCGCCCAGTGGCGCTCCGAACTCACCGCCGACGGCATCGCGGTGGCGTGGATCGGGATCGATCACGACGACGACAACGAGGTGTGGCTGCTGGCCCATCTGATCCAGGCCATCCGGCGAGTGGCGCCGGATATCGGTTCCGGGCTGGCGGAGGTGCTCGAGGAGCGCCCCGCGGAGGCGGTGCCTTATGCGATCTCCACCCTGATCGACGAGATCCACAGCGGCGGGCAGGTCGTCGTGGTGGTGGTGGAGAACTGGGATCGGGTCTCCGACGAGGGCGCGCATCGGGTGATGGATGCGTTGCTGGAGAACGGATGTCACCATCTGCGCTTCGTGATCACCACCCGCGAGCAGTCCGGTCTGCCGCTGAGCCGGATGCGGGTATGCGACGAGCTGGTCGAGGTCGGCAGCCACGAACTGCGGCTGACTCTCGCCGAGACCCGGCAGATCTTGCTGGAGCGCAACAAGTTTCCGCTCACCGACGAACAGGTCGAACAGATCCACGCCGCCACCGACGGGTGGCCGGCGGCGATCCAGCTGGTCAGCTTGTCGCTGCGCGGAGCCACCACGGGCGCGCCCGTGGATCCGGCGCAGCTGATCGCCCATCTATCCGGCGGAAACCACGCCATCCGGGAGTATCTGGCCGAGAACGTGCTGGCGGGGCTCGAGCCGCGCATGCTCGAATTCCTGATGTCGATCTCGGTCGCGGAGAAGCTCAACGGCGGGCTGGCCGCGGCCCTCAGCGGTGAACCCGATGCCGAGCAACTGCTGGAACAGGCGCAACAGCGCGAGCTGTTCGTCACCCGCGTCGAACACGACCCGGGCTGGTTCCGGATCCAGCCGCTGTTCGCCGAGCAGTTGCGTGCCCGGCTCGACCGGGTTCATCCCGGCAAATTGAAATCGTTGCACCGCAAGGCATCTCGCTGGTACGCCGAACATCAGCAACTGCGCAAGTCGGTCGATCACGCCCTGGCCGCCACCGATCTGAAGATGGCGGTGGATCTGGTCGAGAACGGCGGCATGGACCTGATCGACACCTCGCGCCTGGCGACCCTGCTCGGCACGGTGTCGAAACTGCCTGTGCAGCAGGTGACTTCGCGGTCGAAGCTGCTGATGACGCTGGCGCGCGCCAATATCAATCTGCAACAGTCCGGAGCGGCCCGCACGGCGCTGGGACGGCTGTCGAATATGCTCGCCCGCAGTTCGCCCTCCGATGCCGATGCCACCCGGCAGCGCTGTGAGGCCGCGGTGCTGTCGGCCGCCGACCTGGTGGCCCGCGACCGCACCGACGGTGTGCTCGAGAAGGTGCTGCCGTGTCTGGAGGAGCCCGACGAGCTGCCGCCGTGGACGGTGTCCACCGCCGCGAATCTGGTGTCGTTCGTGCGGCTGTGCGACTTCGATTTCGACGGCGCGCTGGCCATCCAGGACTGGGCCGCGCCCTATCACAGCAGGTCCAAGGATCCGCTCGGGGTGGTGCTGGGTCTGCTCAATACCGGCGCGGTGGCCTACGAGAAGCTCGATATCGACACCGCTACACGGTATTTCGAGAAGGCCTGGCAGATCGGCCGGGAGCGCTCGGGGCCGCGTTCGCATGCCGTGCGGGTGGCGGCGGCGCTGCTGGGGGAGCTGAGGTATCGGCGCGGTGATCTGGAGGCTGCGGATCGGCTGCTCGAGCAGAGCCACCAGTTGCCGGCGCGGATCGGTGCGGTGGATTTCATGATCACCACGTTCGTGGTCGGTGCGCGGGTCAAAGCGGTGCTCGGCGATACCGAAACCGCGCGAGCCCGGCTCGACGAGGGTGCGCGGATGGCGGCCGAACGCAAACTTCCGCGCATGGCCGCCCATATCCGGGCGGAACGGCTGCGGTTGGGCCTCGTCGAGCCGCCCGCGGGGCCGGAGCCGCCCGCTCCGGTGCTGCGCCAGTCCGCCGGTACGGTCGCCCTCACCGCGGAGGCCGAGGAGGTCGCGGCCGTGCGCGTGCTGCTGGCCCGGCACTATCGCGGTCTGGACGGGGCGAACGTGGCGGCCGAGGGCCTCGAATCGGCGGTGAAACGGGCGCGCGCGCTCTACGGCCGGATGGTCGAACAAAACCGTCCCCGTGCAGAATTGGATGCCGCGCTACTGCTGGTCGAATGCCTGTCGGTCGCCGGCTGGAACGGTGAGGCGATCACCTCACTGCTGCCGGCGCTGGACCGCTGTGCCCGATTGGGCTGGACCAGACCACTTCTCGACGCCGGCCCGGAATTGAGCTATCTGCTGCATTCACTGCGTGACGACATGCTGCTCGCCGGGGAGGGCACCGGATCGTTCGATATTCCGCGGCCGTTCCTGAACGCACTGCTGCGCTGAGAACGCCGGCGGGGGGGGGGGGGGGGGCCGCCGCGCCCCCCCCCCCCCCCCCCCAAGACAAAGTGTGGGTGAAGACAGACAACCCCACAACCCCCACCCCCACGGCCCGGGGG
>NZ_LZML01000131.1:0-8112 GCF_001665695.1 Nocardia sp. 852002-51101_SCH5132738
TACTACTCTCAACAACCAGCCCAGCAACCCGCCGGGCTGTCATACCGATAAGTCTCCGGACTCACCGGGGCGGTTCACCCCACACACACTCACTCACCCACACATCCTCACCACATATTCCACTCACACACATAACCCCCATTCCCCCATAACCCTCACCCCCACATTCACTCACCACTCGCAGACCTCATGCATCGCGGAAGCCAAGTCGGACTATGGACGGTAACCCGACAGTTATCCAACTGCGCTGGTGGACTTTTCGCGCTGGCCGACTGTGGCGCACCCGGCCGACCTCTGTGTCGATGCACGCTCCGAACCCGCGGCTACGGTGAGGCGACAAAGTCGCTTTTCCGTTGACGAATCTGGAGCGGAGTTGGCCGAGATCCCTGGTTCCGCGGGGCTGGTTCTCGTTGAGGGCGTGCGCCATCTCGACGAGCCGGCGGCGGTGTTCGACGCGATGTTGAAGGGCTGGGCGAACCAACAGAAGTCGCGGATGTTGTCGATATCGACGATCGAGCCGCGCATATCGCTGCTGCGCCGGTTCGCCGAATTCAGCGACTCTTACCCGTGGTCGTGGACGGCTGCCGACGTCGAGGACTTCACCGTGTCGCTGACCAGCGACTCCGGTGGGCGCCTAGCGCCGTCCACGATCCGCGGCTATCACCTGGTCCTGCGCATGTTCTGCGACTACCTGACCGACCCGCGCTATGAGTGGATGCGGCAATGCCGCGACCGGTTCGGGCAGGTGCCCGAGCAGATCTGTCACGAGTGGAACACCGTCGCTCACCTCGTCGACTACGAAGGACGACCCGGCCGGCGACCGTTGTCCTACGACGAATTGCAGTGGCTGTTCGACACTCTCGACGAGCGCGTCGAGCGCATCGCGACCTCCGGCCGCAAGGGCGCCTTGGCCGCCCTGCGGGATGCCCAGATGATCAAAACCTGCTACGCATACGGGCTACGCCGCACCGAGCTCTGCCGATTGGAGCTGGTTGACCTGCACCCGAATCCGCATATGCCGCAATGGGGCACCTACGGATCCGTGCACGTGCGCTACGGCAAGGCCACCCGCGGCAGCACACCACGCCGGCGAACCGTATTGACCGTTCCCGAATTCGATTGGGTAGTCACCGGGATGCGGCAATGGGTCGAGCAGGCCCGCCCGATCCTCAACGCCACCAATCACCCGGCACTCTGGATCACCGAACGCCTCACCCGCGTCGACGGCTCCTTCCTGGAGAAGCGGTTCTCCCGCATCCGCGCCGAGGCCGGACTGGCGCCGGAACTGACACTGCACTGCCTGCGCCACTCCTACGTCACCCACCTGATCGAGTTCGGCTATCCGGAACGGTTCGTCCAGGAACAGGTCGGCCATCACTTCGCATCCACCACCGCGATCTACGCCTCGGTCTCCAACGACTTCAAAAAGCAAACCCTGCGAACAGCGCTGCAACGCGTCTACGCCCCCGCACCCGCCCCAACCACACCTCAGGAGCTCCGGTGAGCAGTCGACGCATGGTGATGAATTGGCATCTGCGCCAGGTGATGGCGACCCGCGGCATCTTCCAGACCAGCGAACTCGTCCCGCTACTGGCCGAGCGCGGAGTGAACCTGAGCCGCCAATACGTCCACAAACTGGTCACCACGCCACCACAGCGCATCAACACCGACCTGCTCGCCGCGCTCTGCGACATCCTGGCCTGCCAACCCAACGACCTGCTCGAACCCGTCCTCGTCCACGCCGAGCAGACCCGCACCGGCACCGACGGACACGGTCTGGAAGGCCTCGGAATCGGCGACCTCCGCCCAATCCGAGCCGTGGTCCGCCGGCCACACGATCCCAACCAACGATGAAGCGCACACCACTACCGACGACCGAATGCGGACACTGCGGCCAGGTCGAACGCTGCAAACGAACCATCCTGGACCAGCCCGTCTGCCCAGCCTGCGAACTGCGGTTCCGCCGCGCTCCCCGCCGCTGCCCGCACTGCGCGCAGCCGAAAGTGCTGGCATTCCACGACAACCAGAATCGACCGGCATGCGCGAGCTGCACCGGCAACGTCCCCATCTACGCCTGTCCTCGCTGCGGCAGTGAAGACAAGCACTACGGCCGCCTCTGCGCAGCCTGCACCCTCCACGACAGGGCCGCCGAACTGCTGGCCGACCTTTCCGGCCACATCCATCCACAACTGCAGCCCGTCTTCGACGCATGGATGACCGCCAAGGACCCACGCTCCACAGTGCAGTGGTTCAACAAGCCCTCCAGCAGCCCGGAAATCCTGCGCGCCATGGCGATCGGGGAACTCCCCATCTCCCACGCAACATTCGACAACCTGCCCAGCACCCGGGCCGTCAACTACATCCGCGACCTGCTCACCGCTACCGGCGTCCTCGAGCCCTACCAGCCACTGATCGCACGAACCACCCACTGGCTCAACGAGATCCTTCAGCTTCTCCCCAAACACCACGCCGACCTCATCCACCGATTCGCCCAATGGCATCTGTTGCGCCGACTCCGTCATCTCGAAGCCCAGGGCAAGGTGACCCGCGGCTCTGTCCAGCACGCCCGCGCCACCATCATCACAGCGATCCGGTTGCTGATCTGGCTCGACGAATACGAGATCGACTTGGCCGACATGACCCAAGACCTTCTCGACGCCTACCTCGCCGAATACCCCGGCCGCGGAAGCACCCTGGCCCGATTCATCGAATGGACCAACAACACCCACCTCACCGACAACCTGCGCATTCCACCACCGCACCGACCAGATCTGCAGGTCCGGCTTTCCGACGACCAACGCTGGGCCTACGTCGAAACCCTCCTCCACGACCACACGATCCGCCGCTACACCCGCATCGCCGGATTGTTCATGCTGCTGTTCGCCCAACCCCTCTCACGCATCTGCCGCATGCGCCACGACCAGATCGCCCTCCAGGCCGACGGCACCGTCACCACCACCTTCGACACCGTCGCCATCGAGATGCCCGAACCGCTCGATCAACTCCTGCGCGACCACCTCACCGACACCGGGCCCGCTTCCTACGCCAACCACGGAATCTGGCTCTTCCCCCGCCGCCTCCCCGGAAAAGCACTGGTCACCGAGAACATCCGCGCCGAGCTCGTCGCCCACGGCATCCGCCCACACCACGCCAGACACGCCGCGCTGTTCCACCTCGCAGCCGACATGCCCACCCCCGTGCTCGCCGAACTCCTCGGAATCGCGCCCATCACCGCCACACGATGGGCAGCACTATCCGCCCGAACCTGGAGCCAATACACCGCCATGCGATACAACAACCAACTCTGACAACACGAACCAGCTGAACTATCAGCATCGAAGCGAAAAGTCCGAGAACCTATACACCCACTCCACCAACATAAGAATTTCCTTACATCGTGGGGAAATGACGCGATTTGATACAAACTACCTCCCTTCCAGCCCTGGAAATTTTGAATGCATTGGGCATGTGATGGATTGGTGACCGCGACGCTCCACAAAATTCTCGCGGGCGACAGCTACCGCTACTACCTTCGCCAGGTCGCCGCCGCCGATTCCACCGACCGCGGCCCCGGAACCCTGTCGGACTACTACTCCGCCCACGGGGAACAACCAGGCCGGTGGTGGGGCAATGGACTTACCGCCCTGAACCTCTCACCCGGCGGCGAAGTCACCGAGGCACAGATGCGCGCGCTGTTCGGGCAGGGCCGCCATCCTGATGCAGAAGGCATCGCCGCACGCGTCATCGCCTCCGAGGCTGCGAAGGGAATCAGCCTCGAAACCGCGAAGGAAATCGCGGAGCGAGCGACACGGTTGGGCAACCCGTATCGGACCTATTCCGGTGGAAACGAGTTCCGGAAACGCTGCGGCGAGGCGTTCGCCGAGCACAATATTGCCGCCGGAGTCGACGCCCGTGCGGCGATTCCCGACGCGGTTCGCGCGCGGATTCGCACCGAGGTGGCGACGGAAATGTTCACCGAACATTACGATCGGGCGCCGTTGGATGATCGTGAGTTGTCCGGGTTCGTCGCCAAGATTTCGCGCCCGAAATCAGCGGCGGTCGCCGGTTTCGACATCACGTTCTCTCCGGTCAAGAGCGTGTCCGCGCTATGGGCCATCGCCCCTATCGAGGTCTCCGAACGCGTCGCCAGCGCCCACGATGCCGCCGTCGACGACGCACTCGGCTGGCTACAATCCCACGGGATCTTCACCCGCGCGGGCCGCAACGGGGTGCGGCAACTCGATGTCGACGGCATCATCGCGGCCCGGTTCGTTCACCGCGAATCGCGATGCGGGGACCCGGATTTGCACACCCACGTCCTGATCGCCAACCGCGTGCGCGGTGCCGATGGGCGGTGGCGCACCCTGGACGCGGCGGTGATCTACCGGCTGAACGTGACCGTCAGCGAGATCTACAACACCCGACTCGAACACCACCTGCGCGCCGACCTCGGTGTCGAATTCGCCGAACGTCCCGGCACCAACCCGAACAAGCGCCCCATCCGCGAAATCGTCGGCATCCCCGCGGTATTGATCCGGTACTGGTCGCGTCGCGACGCTGCCATCCGGACACGGCTGGGCGAGTTGACTGTCGAGTTCCACCAGCAACTCGGGCGCGAGCCCACCCCGACCGAGATGTGGAATCTCGCGCAGGTCGCGACCTTACAGACCCGGCCCGGCAAACACTCGTCGCGGTCGTGGGCCGAGCAACGCCGCGACTGGCGCACCGAAGCCGCCACCGTGCTCGGGAGCCACAACCTCCTCGACCGAGTCGTCGCCACCAGCATCAACCGGGCCACGCCACCCTCGCCGGTGGTCGATGAGCAGCGCATCGCTGATATCGCCCGCCACGTTGTGGAGGTGGTGTCGGCCCAGCGGGCGGTGTGGCAGCACCACCACATCCGCGCCGAAACCGAACGCCGCATCCGAGCGCTCACCGACCGCGACAGCTGGGCGGCCGTCGCCGACGCTGTTGTCGCCGAAGCCCTCTCACCCCGGAATTCCCTCGCGCGCGGGGACCCGGACATCGCTGCCGAACCCGATCTCGCCACGGCTCCTGAGCCGTTCCGGCGCCGCGACGGCGCCAGCGTCTACACCCGCTCCGGCACCCAGACCTACACCTCCGCCCACCAACTCGACATCGAATCCCGCCTCGCAGAGCTGTCGGTGCAGCCCGGTGGACGCACGATCGACGAGCGTTTCGTGACCGCCGCCATCGATGACTACAACACCGATCCCGCGCATCAAGGCAAGAAACTCAACGCCGGCCAGACAGCCATGGTCACCCACTTCGCCACCTCCCTCGCCCGAATCGCGGTCGCCTCCGCACCCGCCGGCACCGGAAAAACCACCGCGATGCGCGTTCTCGTCGACGCCTGGCGCGCCTCCGGCGGTGCCGTGCTGGGCCTGGCCCCCGAGGCCGCACCCGCCGCCATCCTCGCCGAAGCTACCCGGGCCCGCGTCGAAACCGTCGACCGACTACTACATATCCTCAACCAGCACCGACCATCCAACGGGCAGGATCCACGGATCGCGGACCGCGATTTCTCCGCGGCGGTGCCGCGATGGGTGACGCAAATCGACGATCGGACGTTGGTGATCATCGATGAACACATCAAGCTGTCGGATCGAAAACGGCTGCAGCTGTTCGAATTCCTCACCGCCCGCGGTGCCACCGTCCGGTGTGTCGGCGACGACAGACAACTGCCCGCCATCGAGGCCGGCGGCGCCGGAATCGACACCACCCACACCTCCGACGCGATCACTCTCACGCACGTGGTGCGCTTCGCCGATACCGCCGAAGCCACCGCCGGCCTCGCACTCCGCGACGGCGATCCATCAGGGCTCGGCTTCTACCTCGACCATCAGCGCATCCATTCCGGCAGCGCCGCCACCGTCGTCGACAAAGCCTATGCCGCCTGGTTCGCCGACCAGCACGCCGGACGCGACACGATCATGCTCGCCCCAACTCACGACATCGTCACCGATCTCAACGACCGCGCCCGCGCCGACCGCCTCGCCCGCACACCCGAAACCACGTCAGCAACGACATTTTTGGGAGACGGATTGTCCGCGTCTGCGGGTGACATCGTCTGCACCCGCCGCAACAACCGCGGCCTCCCCCTCGGGGAGCACGATTGGGTGCGGAACGGCTACCGGTGGCGTATCGACACCGTTCACCCCGACGGCAGCCTCATCGTCACCCACCTGCGCCCCGGCGGCCAGCCCGGCAACACCACGGTCCTTCCGCGCGAATACGTCGGAGTGCATGTGCGGCTCGGGTATGCGATGACGATCGATTCCGCGCAGGGCACTACCGCCGACACCTGCCACACCGTGCTCACCGGCACCGAATCACGCAATCAGCTCTACGTCGCGATCACCCGCGGCATCCACGCCAACCACCTCTACGTCCCCACCACCATCGACAGCAGCGAACTCTCCTTCTGGACCGAACCCGCCATACTCCCCCGCACCGCCGTCGAAGTCCTGCAACACATTCTCGCGCGCGAGGCCACCCACGCCAGCGCCCACACCTCCCTGCGCGACGCCCTCGACCCCTACCGCCGGCTCGGGCGCGCTGTCGACATCTACCTCGACGCCATCGGCGTCGCCACCGAACACATCCTCGGACCCGACGCCCTCACCCAACTCGACCACGCCGCCGAAACACTGCTTCCCGGACTCACCGACGCACCCGCCTACCCCACGCTGCGCCAGCACCTGGCGATCCTCGCCCTTGCCGGCCACAACCCCGCCACCGCGCTGTATGAGGCGATCGACGAACGCGAACTCGACACCGCGAAAGACACCGCCGCCGTGCTGGACTGGCGCCTCGACACCAGCGGAGCACACTCCACCGGAACCGGACCCCTGCCCTGGCTCCACGGCCTCCCCCATCAGATCACCGACCCCACGATCGCCGCACAACTTCGCGCACGCCAACGCATCGTCGCCGACCTGGCCACCCAGATCACCACCGACGCCCGAGCCTGGACCGCCACCAGCACACCAGTATGGGCGCGCCCCCTACTCGGCAACCGCGAACTGATGGCGGAGCTGGCGGTATGGCGCGCAGCCAACCATGTCCCCGACACCGATTTACGACCCACCGGCCCCACCCGCTTCCCCGCCCGCGAACGCGACCACCAAACACACCTCACCACCCGGGTGACCGACGCGCTCGGGGACCTGCACACCGCCACCCATGCCTGGGAGCCACTGGTCAAACGCCTCGACACCCGCATCACCAGCGACCCCTGGTGGCCCGTCCTCGCCAACTATCTCGACACCGCCGCCGCGGCCGGACTCGACATCGACACCCTGCTCACAGACGCCGCCGCAACCCGTGCACTGCCCGACGACATGCCCGCCGCCGCCCTCTGGTCCCGTCTACGCCTCGACCCCTCAGCGCTCACCACCCGCACCGAACAGCCCCTACGCCCCGCCTGGACATCGCACCTGCACGACATCCTCGGCCACGACCTCGCCGAGCACGTCATCGCCGATCCAACCTGGCCGCGCTTGGTCGCTGCCATCGACACCGCGCCCGCCGACTGGACACCACACGACCTGCTCGCCACCGCCCGCGAACTTCTCCTCACCGCGGCCGAGGACGCGACAACCCTCCCTCGCGCCGATCAACTCGCCACTGCTCTGGCCTGGCGCATCGAAATACTCACCCACCCAGCCCCGGAGCCCGAAAACCTCCACACCACAAATGGAACCGCGACCGCTATGACACAACCGACACCCGAGCCCCGCGACACCGACTCAACCCCGGGCGACGGCGTCGGTCGCTCACCGGCCGACATCGTTCACGCGATCGGCGACCTCGTGTCCTCCGGGAGGATCGACGATGCCCGAAATGCGTTCACCCGCCTCACCGCACACCTCGACTACACCGAACGCGACATCCTCCAACGCGTCATCACCACCCTGACAACCCGCTCCTACCCGATCGCGGCCGCGCGGCTCCGATGGGCTGCCGACCGCTACCGCGAACACCGCGCATTCATTCTCGCCGCAATCCCTGCCACCGACCACGCCCGCGCCCACGGCGCACCCCACATCGAAACCCACCACCACCCCCCACCACCCCCACCCACCCACG
>NZ_LZML01000132.1:0-45343 GCF_001665695.1 Nocardia sp. 852002-51101_SCH5132738
GTGGTCTCCGGGCCGCCGAAGATCTCGACGTGCCCCGCCCCGGCCTCGCGCAGCGCGGTCGCCAGGTATTCGAAGTATTCGACGTGCCCGCCCTGATACGAACTGACGGCCACGCCCTGGACGTCCTCGGTCAGCACCGCGTCGACCACCTCGTGGACCGCGCGGTTGTGCCCCAGATGGATCACCTCGGCCCCCTGTGACTGCAGGATGCGCCGCATGATGTTGATCGCCGCATCGTGGCCGTCGAACAGGGCCGCGGAGGTGACGAAACGGACGGGATGGACCGGAACGTGCAGGTCGGCCATGTAATCCTCCACCAGAGGCCGGCGTGGGACCGCCGGGCGCCTACGCTTGGCGTCCCGATAGTAGGACGTCAAATCAACTGTACTGTGATGCGGACCACGGCGCCATCGGTGGCTTAAATCACATGACTTCCAATACTTGGATGTCCAACTATAGGATGGCCGCGTACTGCGTCGGCTCCGGCGTGGCAGGCATCGACCGCATCGAGAACAGGACTGGCATGGTTCGCGAACTCACTCATTTCATCGGCGGGCAGCGGGTGGCCGGGACCTCCGGTAACTTCGGCGACGTCTACGACCCCAGCACCGGGCAGGTCCAGGCGCGGGTGCCGCTGGCCAGTGTGTCCGAGGTCGAGGCGGCGATCGCGAATGCGGCCGAGGCGCAGCGCGCATGGGCCGCGTTCAATCCGCAGAAGCGGGCCCGGGTGCTGATGAAGTTCGTCGCCCTGGTCCAGGACGAGATGGATTCGCTGGCCGCGCTGCTGTCGAGCGAACACGGCAAGACCATCCCGGACGCCAAGGGCGATATCCAGCGCGGCCTCGAGGTGATCGAATTCGCGATCGGCATCCCGCATCTGCTCAAGGGGGAGTACACCGAGAGCGCGGGCACCGGGATCGACGTCTATTCGATGCGGCAGCCGCTCGGTGTGGTCGCCGGCATCACCCCCTTCAACTTCCCGGCCATGATTCCGCTGTGGAAGGCCGGACCGGCGCTGGCCTGCGGTAACGCCTTCCTGCTCAAGCCGTCCGAGCGCGACCCCTCGGTGCCGCTGCGGCTGGCCGAATTGTTCCTCGAGGCCGGGCTGCCGGCCGGTGTGTTCAACGTCGTCAACGGCGACAAACAGGCCGTCGACACGCTGCTGAACGACGAGCGGATCAAGGCCGTCGGCTTCGTCGGCTCCACTCCGATCGCGCAGTACATCTACGAGACCGCCACCGCGAACGGTAAGCGCGCCCAGTGCTTCGGCGGCGCCAAGAACCACGCGATCGTCATGCCGGACGCCGACCTCGACGACGTCGCCGACCAGCTGATCGGCGCCGGTTACGGCTCGGCGGGCGAACGCTGCATGGCCATCTCGGTGGCGGTGCCGGTCGGCGAGGAGACCGCGGATCGCTTGCGCGCCAAGCTCGTCGAGCGCATCGGCAAGCTGAACGTCGGCCGCTCCGACGATCCGGGCGCGGACTTCGGCCCGCTGGTCGGCCGCGACGGTGTGGACCGCGTGAACAACTACGCGCAGATCGGTGTCGACGAGGGCGCCGAGCTCGTGGTCGACGGCCGGGGACTGAAGGTCGCGGGCGCCGAGGACGGATTCTTCGTCGGCGCGACGCTGTTCGACCGCGTCACCCCCGAGATGCGGATCTACAAGGAGGAGATCTTCGGCCCGGTGGTCGCGATCGTGCGCGCCGCCGACTACGAGGAGGCGCTGCGCCTGCCGAGCGAGCACGAATTCGGCAACGGCGTCGCGATCTTCACCCGCGACGGCGACACCGCCCGCGACTTCGCCGCGCGCGTGCAGGTCGGCATGGTCGGCGTCAACGTCCCGATTCCGGTGCCGATCGCGTATCACACCTTCGGCGGCTGGAAGGCGTCCGGCTTCGGCGACCTGAACCAGCACGGTCCCGACTCGATCCGCTTCTACACCAAGACCAAGACGGTCACCCAGCGCTGGCCGCAGGGCCTGCGGACCGAACCGGCCGCGGGGGCCGGTGCCGATCACTTCGTCATCCCGACGATGGACTGAGGCGATGTTCGTACTCGACGAGGACGAACAGGCGATCGTGGATACCGCGCGGAGTTTCGCCGACGAGCTGCTCGCCCCGAACGCCTTGGAATGGGACGAGCACAAACACTTTCCGATCGATGTACTGCGCAAGGCCGGCTCGCTGGGCATGGGCGGCATCTACGTCGGTGAGGATGTCGGTGGGTCCGGATTGCGCCGCGTGGACGCGGTGCGGATCTTCGAACAGCTCGCCACCGGCTGCCCGGCGATCGCGGCCTACATCTCCATCCACAACATGGCCGCGTGGATGGTCGACAGCTACGGCACCGAGGCCCAGCGCAACCGCTGGCTACCGGGACTGACCTCGATGGATCTGCTGGCCAGCTATGCGCTCACCGAACCGGGCGTCGGTTCGGACGCGGCGGCCCTGAGCACCAGGGCCGTTCGCGACGGCGACGACTATCTGCTCACCGGGGTCAAGCAGTTCATCTCCGGTGCGGGCAGCACCGATGTGTACGTGCTGATGGCGCGGACCGACGACGCCGGCGCTCGCGGCATCTCGGCGTTCATCGTGCCCGCGGATACGCCCGGACTCTCCTTCGGCGCCAACGAGAAGAAGATGGGCTGGAACGCTCAGCCGACCCGGCAGGTCATCCTCGACGAGGCCCGGGTGCCGGCCGCGAATCTGCTCGGCGGTGAGGGCAACGGCTTCCGGATCGCGATGAACGGCCTCAACGGCGGCCGGCTCAACATCGCGGCCTGCTCCCTCGGCGGCGGCCAGACCGCGCTGGACCGGACCGTGGCATATATGGCCCAGCGCAAGGCATTCGGGGCCCGGCTGCTCGACAACGCGGCACTGCAATTCGACCTCGCCGATATGCGCACCTCGCTGGAGGCGGCGCGGACCCTGCTGTGGCGGGCGGCGGCCGCCCTCGACGCCGACGCCGCCGACAAGGTGGAGTTGTGCGCGATGGCCAAGCGCTTCGCCACCGATGCCGGATTCGAGGTGGCCAACAAGGCCCTGCAATTGCACGGCGGCTACGGCTATCTGGCCGAGTACGGAATCGAGAAGATCGTGCGCGACCTGCGCGTGCACCAGATTCTCGAGGGAACCAACGAGATCATGCGGGTCGTGGTGGCCCGCTCGGTAGTCGGCGCGGCATGAGCGGTCAGCGCCCGGAGGAGGCAGCGTGCGTAACCACGGAGGGCGCCCGCTCATGCCGAGTGGATACAGCGTGAGGAAAGACATGACCGAAGCAGAAGTATTGTTCGACAAGCGCGACGGCGTCGGCCTGATCACGCTCAACCGGCCCAAGGCCATCAACGCGCTCAATCATCCGATGGCGCAGGCGATTCTGTCGACCCTGCGCGAGTGGGCCGTCGACGACGAGGTCCGCACGGTAGTGCTGACCGGTGCCGGGGAACGCGGGCTGTGCGCGGGCGGCGATATCGTCGCCATCCACACCGACGCGAAGAACGCTGTAGCGCACGGCGTTTCGCGCCACGACAGCGCCGATTCGCCGAGCGGCCGGTTCTGGCGCGACGAGTACATTCTCAACGCCTTGATCGGCAACTACCCGAAACCGTATGTGGCCGTGATGGACGGCATCGTGATGGGTGGCGGCGTGGGACTGTCCGCCCACGGCAATCGCCGCATCGTGACCGAGCGGTCGATGGTCGGCATGCCCGAGACCGGTATCGGTTTCATCCCCGATGTGGGCGGTACGTATCTGCTGGCGCGCACACCGGGTGAACTGGGCACCCACGTCGCCCTGACCACCGCGCGCATGGGCGCCGGAGACGCGATCGCGGCCGGGTTCGCCGACTATTTCGTTCCCGCCGAACGCATTCCGGATCTGCTGGCCGAACTGCGCCGCACCGATGCCGACGCCGCGATCGCCGCGTTCGCGCAACCCGCACCGGTGTCGGATCTGGCCGCGCAGCGGTCGTGGATCGACGCCTGCTACAGCGCCGACACCGTCGAGGAGATCGTCGCGCGACTGCAGCGCCACGACGCCCCCGAGGCGGCCAAGGCGGCCGGCGACGTGCTGGCGAAATCACCGGTGGCGCTGAAGGTGACGTTGCGCTCGCTGCGCAACGCCCGCCGGGCGGCGAACCTGGAACAGGCGCTCGACGAGGAGTACCGGGTCTCGGTGGCCGCGTTGACCACCCACGACCTGGTCGAGGGCATCCGCGCGCAGGTGGTCGACAAGGACCGCAACCCGCAGTGGTCGCCCGCGACCCTCGCCGAGGTGTCGGATGCGCTGGTGGACAGCTATTTCGCCGGTCTGGGCGACCGGGAACTCGGACTGAGCGGAGCACAGGAGTGACGAACATGACGAACGTGGCCTTCCTGGGCCTCGGGCATATGGGCGGCCCGATGGCGGCGAATCTGGTGCGTGCCGGATATCAGGTCCTGGCCTACGACCCGGTGCCGGCCGCGCAGGAACAGGCCCGCGCCGATGGAGCGGAGGTCTTCGACACCGCCGCGGCGGCCGTGGCCGAGGCCGAGATCGTCATCACCATGCTGCCCAACGGGCGCATCGTGCTCGACGTCTACGACGCTGTGCTGCCGTCCGCCGAACCCGGCACCCTGTTCATCGACTGCTCCACCATCGACGTCGCCGACGCCAAGCGAGCCGCGGAAGTCGTTGTGGCAGCGGGACATCGGGCATTGGACGCGCCGGTGTCCGGTGGCGTGGGCGGCGCCACGGCCGGCACGTTGACCTTCATGGTCGGCGGTGCGGCCGAGGATTTCGCCGCGGCACAGCCGGTGCTGGACGTGATGGGCGGCAAGGTCGTGCACTGCGGCGGCGCGGGCGTGGGCCAGGCCGCCAAGATCTGCAACAACATGATGCTGGGCATCTCGATGATCGGGCTGTCCGAGGCGATCGTGCTGGGCGAAAAGCTGGGCCTCACCCACGACAAGTTCTACGACGTGGTCTCCACCGCCTCGGGCCAGTGCTGGTCGCTGACCACCTATTGCCCGGTGCCCGGCCCGGTGCCGACCAGCCCGGCCAACAACGAGTACCGGCCCGGATTCGCCACCGCGTTGATGAACAAGGACCTGGGCCTGGCCGCGAATGCCCTGCGCGACAACGATGTCGAGGGACGGTTCGGTCTGCTCGCGGCCGAGATCTACGAGCAGTTCAACCGGTCGGCGGGGGACCTGGACTTCTCCGCTATCGTCACCGATATTCGCCGCCGTTCCGGCGCGAAGCCGGGCCAGGATTCCGGCGAGTAGCCGAGAAAGGGAAACAGTGACCGACTTCGAAACCATTCTGCTGGAGCGCACCGGACGCGTCGCGGTGATCACCCTGAATCGGCCGAAGGCACTCAACGCGTTGAATACGCAGGTGCTCACCGATATCACCGCCGCACTCGACGAGGTGGAGGCCGATGCCGGCGTCGGCGCCGTGGTGCTGACCGGTTCGGAGAAGGCGTTCGCCGCCGGCGCCGATATCAAGGAGATGCAGTCCAAGTCCTATATGGACATGTTCCTCGCCGATTTCTTCCAGGGCTGGGACCGGGTCGGCGCGTTCCGCAAGCCGATCATCGCGGCGGTGGCCGGATACGCCCTCGGCGGCGGCTGCGAGCTGGCGATGATGTGCGACATCCTGATCGCCGCCGACACCGCGAAGTTCGGGCAGCCGGAAATCAAGCTGGGTGTGATTCCCGGTATGGGTGGTTCCCAGCGCCTGACCCGCGCGGTCGGCAAGGCCAAGGCCATGGACCTG
Organism: Nocardia sp. 852002-51101_SCH5132738; assembly: GCF_001665695.1. Taxonomy (NCBI): domain Bacteria; kingdom Bacillati; phylum Actinomycetota; class Actinomycetes; order Mycobacteriales; family Nocardiaceae; genus Nocardia; species Nocardia sp. 852002-51101_SCH5132738. The sequence goes on from NZ_LZML01000132.1 coordinate 5,761, forward strand.
ATTCTCACCGGCCGCAATATGGGCGCCGAGGAGGCCGAACGCGCCGGACTGGTGGCCCGCGTCGTACCGGCGGCGGAACTGCTGTCCACCGCCCGGGAGGTCGCCGAGACCATCGCCGGAATGTCGCTGCCGTCGGTGATGATCGCCAAGGAGGCGGTGAACCGCTCCTACGAAAGCACCCTCGCCGAGGGCCTGCGTTTCGAGCGCCGGGTATTCCACTCGCTGTTCGCCACCGAGGATCAGACCGAGGGCATGACCGCCTTCGTGGAGAAGCGCGCGGCGAACTTCGAACATCGCTGAGCGGTCTCATCACCGAGCACCGCTCGTAGTCGACGGCCCGGTCGCCGCCGCCGTGTTCGCCGATCCGGCGAGTACGTGCCGGCGGGGACCGGGCCGATCTCGTCGCCGCCGCTGCTCCGCCCGAGCCGGAACCTGCACCGAGACGATCACGCCGAACGGCATCGCGATCAGGTCCCTGCCGCTTCGGCGATGCGCCGGTCCTTGCAGTGCCGGATAGCGGTCGGGTCCACGCCCGCCCCGAGGAGCGGTCGCGCGCCCGGGAATTCCCGTACGCTCATCGGCGTGAGATGGGTAGTCGCCGCGGTCACGGTGGCCACCGCTGTGGTGGTGGCGGGATGCGGCGCGTCCGGGCCCACACCGGCCGCGACGAGCCCGGCCCCGGCGCCGGTCTCCGCGCAGGCGTTGGCGGTCGCCGAATGCGGGTCCGCCACCGACGCCGATATCGTTGCGGCAACCGGGATTTCCGGCATACAGCAGATGTCGGCCAATCCGCTGCGCTGCCGCTGGGAGGCAGCCGCGGGCGCCGTGACCTTCGAATGGTTCCGCACCAGCCCGATCGCCGCGCATACCGCGACGGACCCGGCGGCCCAGGTGTCGCCGTTGCGGATCGGCGACCATACCGGCCGGCTCTTCTCCGCACCGCAGTGGTGTGAGGCCGCCGTCGACTCCGGTGCCGGGGATTTCGTCGACTGGCGTGCCGACGAGCCGCAACAGACTGCGGCACAAGCCTGTTCGGCGGTGCGGCAGCTGGCCGCGGCGACCTTGGCTGAGGCGGGGTGAGGACGATGCGCGGAGCGCGCCGTCTCGTCGTCGCGGTGGCCTTGATCGCCGCTGCGGCCGGATGTTCCTCCGGTCCGACGCCCGCGCAGCGGCCGGTGCAGGCCGAGGACGAGTTACTGCAGGGCTGCGGTCCGGAAACCGATGCCGAGATCGCGAATCTGGTGCACGCCACCGCCGTTCACCGCGAGGGCGGTCCGACCATCTGTGCCTGGGAGGGCACGTACGCCGACGGCGGGATCGTCGATATCACCTACGCCTGGTTCGCCCAGGACTCGCTGCTGCGCGACGGCCAGGTCGCCGCGGCGCTCGGCTACCGCACCAAGCATCTGGTGGTCGGCAGTTTCGGCGGCTTGATCTGGCACGACCCGCGCGATCCGGGCAGCTGCGGGGTGTCTGCGGCCGATTCCGGGACCGTCACCTACTGGGTGCAGAACCGCTCCCGCCTCGCCACGCCGGACCCGTGCGCCGCGGCGACGGACGCCGAGAAGGCCACCGTCAAGCTCGACGGATGACGTGCGGCATCACTTGCCGGGCGCGGGTTCGGAACTGCTGCCCGCCACCTCGACCGGCCGGGTCGGTGTGCCGTCGTGCGCCGGAGGCGCCGCATCGTGCCCGGTGACCAGCAAACCGGTGACCGTGGCACCGAGCGTCGCGGTTACCGCCAGCGCCGCGACCACCTTGCGCCGCGATACCGCCGGTCGCGAATTCGGCGTCGCCGAACCGCACTGCGGCGGCGCGAACCGGATGCCGCGTACCCGCCGCACGGCCGGTTGTTCGGTCGCCATCAGCACCGCCCCGCGCGCGGAGACGAAATCCGGCTCCGGATCGTAGATCACCGGCAGATCCAGTAGCCGTTCGAGCGAATCCCGGATACTCGGACTGCGCGTACAGCCGCCCAGCAGTGCGATCGCCTGCGGCGTGACCCCGGTTTCCTCGATCAATCGCCGCACATACGACACCGAATGATGGATTCCGGCCGCGACCAGATCGTGGAAGTCGCTGCGCGTCACGACGATTCGCGAGCCCGAGCGGGGGTCGCTGACCGTCACCACCCGGGTCGCGCTGAGCTGTTCCTTGTAGTCGCGCCCGGTGGCATTGTCGATCTCGACACCGCCGTGCGCGAGATGCCAGCGCAGCAGGGCGTCGTGGCCGTCGCCGCCCAGCAGGGTGCTGCGCGTCCCGGCCAGGATGGCCTGGGTGCGGCAATCGGCCTCGGTGAGGGTGAGTCCCGACGTGCCGAGGTCGTAGAGCAGCACCGCGCCCTCGTCGGGCAATTGCCCGCTGAACCGCAGATAGCGCAGCTGGGCCGGCGGTTCGTCGATGATGGTGAGCCGGCTGCGTCCGGCCGCGGCCCGGATGGCCTCGGCGTGCAGGGCGCAGCGTGAGGTGACGGCGATGCCGGTGACGAATTCGTCGCGGTCGGCTGCGGAGGCCCGCATCGCGTCGATGGCCTGGAAGACCGGCTCCTCGACCCCGGCTCCCGCGCGACGAGCGACCACGCAGCGATCGATCGGCGGCAGATGGGGCTGATCGGAGTGGGTGAGCATGGCGCGCGCGCCACCAGCGCCCGCCGACACGCCCAGGACCAGCACCATGGCGTCCATGGTGAACCTTTCGGCCGCCGATGGGAAGGCAGCGCCCCGGGATGTCGCTGCCGGAATGCCGGCAACCCGGTGGTCAGGCCCAGCGAGTCGGTGTGTCGCCGCTGTCGAAGTCCCCCGCCTCGCGCCGGAATTCCGCCAGCAACTGCAGCAGCAGGTGGAGACGCTCCGGGGGCAGCCCCGGCCGGGCGAAGACCTTCTCGTTCAACTCCCGGGTGGCCGCCGCCGCCAGATCGCGCCCGGCGGCCGTGATCTCGATCAGGGTTGCCCGGCGGTCGCTGGGGTGTGGTACTCGTTTGACCAGTTGGGCGGCTTCGAGCCGATCGACGGTATTGGTGACACTCGTCGGGTGAACCTGCAGCCGGGCGCTGGCCGTCGCCATCGGCAGGGCCCCGGTCTTGCTGAAGCTGAGCAGCGTCAGCAGTTCGTAGCGGGAGAACGTCAGTCCCGACGGGCGCAGTGCCTCGTCGACCCGGGCCATCACGATCTGCTGGGCACGCACCAGGGAGGTCACCGCCGCCATCCCGTCGGCGACATCGCCCCAGCCGTGCGAGGTCCACTGGCGGTGGGCCTCTTCGATGGGGTCCAGCGGAAGCGGGCGAGGTGCGGCCATACCGCCGAGTGTATTTGCCCGTCCGCTCCCACGCTGCGGTCCGGAGTCGCCGAATCGGTAATTCAGGACAGTCCCGAAAGATCACCGAGGACAACGTGGTTGCGATCGGCGGTGCTGCCCAGTGTGTATTCGGGCATCAACCCGAGATATTCGGCCCGGCTGCGGGTGCTCCACCGCCGCGCGTCCGGGGTGCGGGTCTTGTAGAAATTGACCATGTAGCCGCCCTCGTAGAGGCGCAGCAGGGTGTAGCCGCCCGGATACTCCTTCACCGCGCCCACTTCCAGAAATTCCACCCGGAGCGGGATGTCGGGCCGGGTGCGGCGATTGCGGTGGGTATGGCCCGCATGGTGGAAGAACACCCCGGGCGTCGCTTGATACAGCTGCTGCAGGGTGAGCGCGTCCGATCGATTCAGCACGAAATTCGGCCCGGCGAGATTGGTCAGGCCCGATTCCGCGGTGACCGGATGATGTCCGAAGACGACCGTCGGCCGATCGGGGTCGCGGTTCAGTGATTCCCGCAGGCGATCGAATTGCCCGGGACCGATACTGCCCCCGGATCCGTCGAGTTCGGTGGTGTCGAGCCCGATCAGCCGCAACCCGCCGAGCCGGTGCTCGCTGAATTGTTCCGGGGGAAGGAAGGATTCGCCCCAGCAGTCGTGGTGATCGGCGGTCACCGCCGGGCAGGCGGCGTAGTCGGCGCCGGTATGCGGCCGGTCGTGATTGCCGCGCGCGGCGAACCAGTCCCGTCCCTCGATTCCCCAGGCGTCCAGCCGGTTTCGTACGGTCCGGGTCTGCTCGGGAGTAGCTTCCGCGGTCAGATCACCGGCCAGGATCAGATGGTCGGCGCCGCGATCCGGTAGGCGTAGATCGTCGAGCAACGCCCCCAGCATCACCTCGGGGTAGGGCGGCAGTCCCGGTTCCTGCCGCACACCCGGTGGCAGGTCGGCGGCGATGATGCCGCTGGTCTCCTCACCGATGTGCACGTCGTTGCAGAGAGCGAGGGTGCGCAGCAGCCGGCCCGGGGGAGCGACCAGAGTGGTGAATTCGCCGGTGCATTCGGGTGCGTCCGGCAGATGGGTGACCAGCTCCGGCGCCGGTACCGCCCGCACGCCGTCCGACCATGCCTCGAATCGATACCGCCGCCCCGGTTCCAGACCGTCGATCTGCGCGTAGTGATACGGCGTCCGATCGGCGCCCGCCACGGCAACCGTCCGGGCGGGGCCGGTGGAATCCGCGGGAGCCAACCGGATTTCGGTGCCCGCATCGACCGGTACCGGGGCTCCCGACGCATCGACGCCGAGGGTCGTCCAGGTGATGATCGCAGACGTGTCGGTGATCGTGACCACCTCGAGATCGGTCGCGCGCAGTGAATCAGCCTGGGCCCGAGCCGAACCCGGGAGTACGAGCGGTGCGGCGGCCGCCGCGGCCAGAGCCGCGAGCAGCCGGCGGCGATTCGGCCCGCAGCAGGTCATCGTCGCTCCCTCGGAGGTGGTCGGTTCCGATCCGAAGCCGACCCTACCCAGATCGGCGCCATACCGCGTTTCGTGTCGCTAACCCACGCGGTAGGTTGGCTAGCCGGTCGCCTCGGCGCAATTTCCGATCGGAAGGACGGTCCATGGCAACGGCGCAGCAGCACGAACGCACCCGATGGAAACTCGTGCTCGGCGTGGTGGCGCTGGCCGCCTCGGCGCTGGTCACCGCCTGTTCGGCGTCGTCGGACGCGCCGGAGATCGTGGTCTACAACGCACACGATCAACGCCTGACCCGGCAGTGGGCCGACCTTTTCACCGAGCAGACCGGAATCCGGGTGACGCTGCGCGACGGCGCCGATGCCGAAGTCGCCGACCAGGTGCTGGCCGAGGGGGATCGATCGCCCGCCGATGTGGTTGTCACCGAGAATTCGCCGGCCATGGCCCGGATCGAACGCGCCGGGCTGTTCGCCGACCTCGATCCCGCCACCCTCGCGCAGGTGCCGGAACGGTTCCGCCCGAATTCGGGTCACTGGACCGGAATCGCCGCGCGTGCAACCGCTTTCGTTGTCCATCCGGCCGAGATTCCGCCCGCCGAGCTGCTGGACCTGCAACAGCCACAGTGGCACGGCCGCTGGACCACGGATTCGCACGGCGCGGATTTCCAGGCGATCGTCGCGGCGCTGCTGGAACTCGACGGCGAGAACGCCACGCGCGCGTGGCTGCGCGGGGTGAAGGACAACGCGTCCGTCGCGCCGAACGGTTTCGCCGCACTGAAATCCGTCGGCGCGGGCGGAGTCGGCGGCGCGCTGGTCTTCGCCACCGACTGGTACCGCGCGCAGCTCGCGCCCGAGCGGATCACCGGTCCCTCGGTGCCGCATTATTTCCGCGGCGGCGATCCGGGCGGATACCTCTCGCTGTCCGGTGCGGGCGTGCTGAAATCGAGCCGGCACGCCGCCGACGCGCAGCGTTTCGTGCGATTCGTGACGGCCGCGGCCGGTCAGGGTCTGCTCAGCGGCGGGGCGGCCATGGAGTATCCGGTGGCCCCCGGCGTACCCGCCGACCCGGCGCTGCCGCCGCTGGATTCACTGGACCCGCCGCGCGTGAATCCGAGCGACCTCGACCCGGTGAGGGTCGAGGCGCTGATGCGCGAGGCGGGGCTGCTCTGATCCGCTACGAGGCGGTCAGGTCGTAGCGGTACCTGCTGGTAGGGATGACGTCGAGGTCGCGATCGGCGCCGAAGGTCGCGACGCTGGCCATCATGCGACCGGCGCGGCGCTGCAACTCCGCGTCGTCACCACCGCTGCCCCAGAACGCGTGCTGGTCGGTCATCGCATCCATCGGGAACAGTTCCTCGACCAGCGCGTCCACCCGCGGCCCCGGAGTCACCGCGGCGACCACCGTGTTCTGCACATAACCGAAGGTGGCCTGGGTTTCGATCGCCACTGTCGTATGGCGATCCTGCCAGTTGTGCAGCCATTCGGCGCGGCTCAGTTCCTTCGGAATTCGCAGCAGCGCGATATTGGCCAGTGCGTCGTAGCGGGTTCCGTCCGGGGGCCGCGCGGTGGTGAGCGGTTCGCGTTCTTCCACGATCCAGCCGTTGATCCGCTCGGCGACGCCGCTGAGCACATCGGTGATCGGCCCGTTCTGCCCTTCGCTCCAGACGGCGACGATCGCGGCGACCGGTTCGTCGTAGCTGCTCACCCGCAGTTGTGCGGCGGCGACGTCGGCATCGCCGATGTTGACCTGCAGTTCGGTCGCCCCCGCGGCGGCCAGCCGCCGGTGGAAATCCGGCGCGTGGAGGATATCCGCGAGATCCGGCCCCCAGAGGGCGTACATCAATTTCATGCCGGATCCTTTCGGGGAACTGCGTTCGGCTGCGACGACGGTAATTCCGTCTACCGCGCGACACTCGCGATTCGCCGAACCCGGTCCCGCTCACCGGGACCGAATCGGATGCCGGATCGCCGCGCATGTGCGACGGTCCGGACGGGTCGGTCGCCTACAGTGAGAGCGACATTCATCCGGTGAGAGGAGACCAGGTGCGCCGCATACTGTTCGCGATGACGCTGTGTGCCGCTGTACTGCCCGCGCTCGCCTGCTCCGCCGAGGCCGACCGCGCACCGGCGGGTACATCGGCGCCCGCGTCCGCGCCCGCGGCTGCCGACCACGGCACCAACGGCACGATCGAGGTGGTGGCCACCCACGGTCCCGAGAAGTACGCCGCCGCCGGCCTCGCCGCGGGCATCACCACCTGTCAGGCCGGTTCGGTGCTGGCGACCCTGACCACCGGCCGCGACGGCAAGGCCCACCAGGATGTCGCCGCCGACTGCTATCAGGTGCAGGTGACGTCGGTGCCGATGGGATGCCGGTTGGCCACCGACACCGCCGAGAAGGTCGATGTGGTGGCCGGCCGGACCGCGACGGCGGAGTTCGGATTGGCCTGCGCCTGAGCGCATGTCACCGGTTGGCGAGTTCGGCGAGCCGGTAGGCCAGCGTCGCGCGCACCGCCGGAACGCGGGTGACGAGGCGGATCGCGGTATTGCGCAGCAGGCGGGCCGGGCGCGGGCGCAGGGTAGCCATCCGGGTCATGCGATCGGTGAAGGCGACCACGTCCAGCGCGACCGGGCGGCGGGTGCGCTCGTACTCGTCGAGCAGCGTGTCGGGTTCACCGCGCAGGACCCGGGCCAGCAGCGTGCCCAGTAGCGCGGCGTCCTGAATGCCGGTGTTCATTCCCTGCCCGCCGGCGGGGCTGTGCACGTGTGCGGCGTCTCCGGCCAGCAGAATCCGCCCGGCGCGGTACCGGTCGGCCACGCGGTGATGTACGCGGAAACGCGAGCTCCACAACACCTCTCGCACCGTGGCGCCGGGGCAGCGGGCATCGAGCAGCGCCTGCACTTGCGCGCGGGTGGGCTGTTCGGGTGCTTCGGCGACGGTGGCGACGATGCGGAAACGATCGTGCTCGGGGTCCGGCAGCGGCGCGACGACGGTGATGCCCTCCGGTGAGACGTGCAGCGATACTTCGTCGCGGGGCGCGGGCCAGTCCATCCGCACATCCGCGAGGACGAACGATTCCGGATAGGTGGCGCCGGTGAATCCGATTCCCGCCGCCTCGCGGACCCGGCTGTGCATCCCGTCCGCCCCGATGACGTAGCCGGCCCGGATCGACCCGGATTCCCCTGCGGCATCGGTGAATTCGACGGTGACCGCCTCCTCGCCCGGCATTACCGCGGTGACCTCGACGGGCCGCAGAACCGTTCCGCCCGCCCGCTGCAGCCGGTCGAGCAGGACCGCCTCGGTCGTCTCCTGGCCGATCATCAGCGTGTAGGGGAACGGTGTGGGGAGCCCGGAGAAATCGATGGTGGTCAGCCGATCGGTGCCTTCGTACATGACGAAGCGCGGTACCTCCAGGCCGCGATCGTGCAGGTCCGCGGCGATGCCGAATCCGTCGAGGACCTCCAAGGTCCGGGCATGGACCACCGCGGCGCGGGATGTGTTCGCCCCGGCGGCCAGCCGATCCAGCAGGACCACGTCGGCGCCGGCATCGGCGAGCGCGATCGCGGCGGTCAGCCCGGCGGGCCCGGCGCCGACGATGACGACCGCGGCGGTGGCGGGAACGGTGCTGTTCATGGCTACTCCCTCAGTTTGCCAACCTGTGTTGGCCAACGACTGTTGACTTAAGAATAAGGTCGCGGCCGCTGGAAAGTCAACAGTTGTTGGCCTACGGTTGTGGGCATGAGTGAGGAAACTGCGCCGCGCCGCTCGGACGTCACCCGCGCGGCGATTCTGGAGGCGGCTCGCCGGCATTTCGCCCGCGAGGGATTCGCCAAGGCGACCATTCGGGCCATCGCCGCCGACGCCGGCATCGATCCGTCGATGGTGATGCGGTACTACGGCAACAAGGATGGCCTGTTCGACGCGGCGCTCGACGTCGATCTCGGCCTCCCGGATCTGGCGGCGGTGGCCGAGGACGAGTTGGGTGAGACGGTCGCGCGACGGTTCCTGGAACTCTGGGAGACGCCACCGAGTAACGAACTGCTGCTGACCCTGCTGCGTTCGTCGGTGTCGGACGAGGCTGTGGCGCAACGGTTTCAACGCGTCTTCGCCGAACAGCTGATGCCGATGGTAACCCGGGTCGGTGATCCCGCGGACGCGCCGCGGCGAGCCGGATTGGTGGTCTCGCAGATTCTGGGACTGGCGGTGTGCCGCTATGTGCTGCGTCTGCCGCCCGTGGTGGCGTTGACGGCCGAGGAGATCGTCGCGGAGATCGGTGCGACGGTGCAGCGGTATCTGGTGTCGGTGCCGAAGTGAGGGTCCGAGTGGTCCGGAGGTGGACATGAAAATGCCCCGAGTCCGGCGGGCTCGGGGCATCAGGGCTGCGGCGCGGTCCTCGAGTGTCGGCGCACGGCATCTACCTCCGTTCGATCGGGTGGGCGCTGTCCTGGCCGGTCAGCTGTAGAGACGCTCGACGAATGCGCGCAGGTTCGTGCGCACCCGCTCGGCCTTCTCCTCGTCGGTCAGATCCTCGCGGTAGCGGTTGCCCAGCGCCGGACGCTTCTTGTTGCGCGCGTACAGCGAACAGGCGAGATCGGTGCACATGTAGATGCCGATCGAATTACCGCGCCGCCCGGAGTCGCCGACCTTGTGCGCGGTGAGCAGCGACACGCCGCTACCGGTATGCGTGGTCAGGCAGATCGAGCACAGCTGGGCCCGGCCGGATACGCCCGTCTCGTAGCGCAGGGCCACGCCGACCAGCCGATCGTCCTGCGGGGTCACCAGATAGGCGCGGCCCGGCATCGACCGATCGTTCCAGCCGAAGAAGTCCAGGTCGTCCCACGGTTGCGCGTCGAGATCCCGGGGGACCGGCATGCGTTTGGCCTCGCCCTTGGAACAGTTCACGAACGACGAGCGGATCTCGCGTTCGGTCAGTGGTTGCACGTGTTCACTCCCTTCCGAATGGATGAATGGAAAACGGAGCGAGGCTACGGCCACCGATCGCGGCGGGCAATCGAATATCGGCTCAGCCGGTGGTCCGCAGGCCGGCCAGGGTGACCGTGATCAGCCGTTCGGCCGCATCGGGTGATGTCTCGCACGCGACGCCGATCCCGTGGCCCAGGCGCAACAGATCGCGTGGTTCGATCTCCGGGCGGATCAACCCGGCGTCCTGGGCGGGTTGCAGGACCGAGGTCGCGGCGTCGGTGATCAGATTCGAGCACAGCGTGAAGGTCTGCGATCCGCGGTCGATGGCGGCCTTGAGGGTCACCGCCAGACTGCGTTTGTCCATCACGAACCGCACCTGGGCGCGGAACCACTGCTCCAGGGCCTCGAGCGGGGGGAGGGTTTCGGTCAGCTCGGCGGCGAGTTCGGCCAACGCCTCGATGCTCGATCGGTAGACGGCCTCGATGAGTGCGTCCCGGTTGGGAAAGTGCCGGTAGAGGGTGCCCGGCCCCACCGCGGCGCGGCGCGCGACCTCGTCGAGGGGCGCCTCGGGACCGTGTTCGGCGAACGCCTCGCGCGCGCATTCGAGTATGCGCTCGTAGTTACGCCGCGCATCCGCGCGCATCGGACGCGGCGGCGCCGCGCGCCCGGACCCCTGTGTCGACGGTGCGCTCACGATTCCTCCAGTGGAAACGGACGAACTCTCCGCTTAGTCTTGCGTAACCGGAGAACTTCTCCATATGCTATCTCCATTGGAAACGGAGACATTCTCCGTTTTAGTTCCGCATCCGATGGAGCCTCCTTGTCTACCTCCACGACCTCTACCTCCGTGCTTTTCTCGTCTGCGCAGGCCGGCGCACCGCCCGGCCGCCTGCGCTCCGGCATCGTGCTCGTCACGCTGCTGACCTGCCAGTTGATGATCGTGCTCGACATCACCGTCATGAATGTGGCGCTGCCGCGCATTCAGCACGATCTGCACTTCAGCGCCACCGGCCTGTCCTGGGTGATGAACGCCTACACGCTGGTCTTCGGTGGGCTGCTGCTGCTCGGCGGCCGGGCCGGTGACCTGTTCGGACGCCGGCGCCTGTTCATCCTCGGGACCGTGCTCTTCACCCTCGCCTCCCTCGGCGGCGGTCTGGCGCCGTCGGCCGCCTGGCTGATCGTCGCGCGCATCGTGCAGGGCCTGGGCGGCGCGATGGCCGGACCGAATACTCTCGCCCTGCTCACCACCACATTCGCCGATCCGAAGATGCGGGTCCGGGTGCTCGCCCTGTTCTCCGGAATGTCGAGTGCGGGATTCGCGATCGGGTTGATCCTGGGCGGGCTGCTGACCCAGTGGCTGAGCTGGCGCTCGGTGCTGTTCATCAACGTGCCGTTCGGACTGGTGGTGGCCCTGCTGGCGGTGCGGTATCTGCCCGACGCGCCGCGCCGTCGCGCGCACCTCGACCTCCCCGGAGCGGTGACCGCGACGGGTGCGGTGGCCGCGTTGGTCTACGGCTTCATCAGTGCCGCGGCGCACGGCTGGGACGATGTGACGACCGATGTGTCGCTCACGGTCGGCGTCGTCGCACTGGTGGCGTTCCTGCTCATCGAACGCCGCGCCGTCCAGCCGCTGCTGCCCCTGCACCTGTTCGCCGACCGCAATCGCGCCGCCGCGTACGCGAATATGTTCCTCGGCCCGATGGCGGGAACCTCGATGTTCTTCTTCCTCACCCAGTATCTGCAGGAAGTGCGGGGAATGAGCGCGCTGGCAACGGGTTTCGCCTTTCTGCCGACCGCGGTGACGATGTTCACCATGATCCGGCTGATTCCCCGCCTGCTGCCCCGTTTCGGACCCAAGCCGGTGACGCTGGTGGGGACGGCCGCGATGATCGCCGGACTGGTCCTGCTCACCCTGCTCGATACCGATACCGGTTACTTCCCGCTGCTCGCGGTGGCGACGGTCTTGATGGGATGCGGTATCGGCCTGGCATTTTCGCCGCTGAACGTGATCATCATGGCGAATGTGGCGCCTGAGGAGGCCGGTGCGGCGGGCGGTGCGCTGCAGACGCTGCAGCAGACCGGTGCGGCGCTGGGGCTGGCGGTGCTGGTCACGGTCTTCGGCACCGCTGTCCGGGCCGCGTCCGGCTCGGCCGTGCATGTGCTCGTCTCCGGCATCACGACCGCCTTCGCCGCGGCGGCGGGGATCGCGGTACTGACATTGCTTGTGGCGTCGACATTTCGGAGCGTACGGACGCAGCGGTGAGTGCCGGGACGGCGGCCCTCGGAGATGCCCCAGGGCCGCCGTCCTCGATATCCAAGATCAACTTCGGGCATATCGGACGATTCGAAACTCATTGTCGCGCAGTGACTTATCCGAGATTCGACTCACAGGAACCTTTATGATTGCCGTGCGAAACTCGTCGCGATGCTCACCTATTTCGAAGCGATGGTCATCGGCGCGGTGCAGGGTTTCACCGAGCTGTTCCCGATCTCCAGTCTCGGACATTCGGTTCTCGTGGCGGCCTGGCTGGGTGGACGCTGGGGAGCGCTGGCCGACCGGGGCGGAACCGAATCCGCCGCAACCTATTTGGCGTTCGTCGTCGCCCTGCACGTGGCGACGGCGGTCGCGCTGGTGATCTACTACCGGCGCGACTGGTGCGCGATCATCGTCGGATTCGTCGAGATGGTGCGGACACGGCGCCTGGATACCGTTCCGCAGCGGCTGGCCTGGTTGATCATCGTCGCGACCGTGCCGGTCGCGGTGCTCGGCCCGCTGCTCGAACATCCCCTGCACGATGTCTTCGCGGCTCCGTTGTGCGCCGCGGCCTTTCTGACCGTCAACGGCGTGGTGCTGGTCGTCGGCGAGGGGCTGCGTCGCCGCAACGAGCCCACCCTCGCCGAATACGGCCGTCGCTTCGCCCTGAACCAGGCGAACGGCCGAACTCGCACGGCGACAACGCTTTCCCTCCCGCAATCGGACCGCCGCTTGGCGGCCCTCGACTCCCGGGACGCGGTCGGCATCGGCCTGGCTCAGGCCGGCGCCCTCCTCACCGGCTTCAGCCGGGCCGGCCTCACCATGGTCGGCGGTCTCTGGCGCGGTCTGGAGCACGAACACGCCGCCAAATTCGCCTTCCTCCTCGCCACCCCCGCGATCTTCGGCGCCGGGATTGTCGACCTCCCGGACCTGATATCCCCACGCGCCGAGGTGATCTGGGGGCCGATCCTCGTCGGCGCGGTGGTGTCCGGTGTCACGTCGTGGTTCGCCGTGCGCTATCTCGAACGCTACTTCCAGACTCGAACCCTGTTGCCGTTCGCGGCGTACTGCGTGATCGTGGGGGTGGTGTCGATCGTTCGATTCGGGTGAGTGGCGAGCCGCTAGCGCGCCGCGGCGGGGCTGTTGTGGTACGCGGCAACCGTCCACTTGCCGTCGCGCCGGTGCAGGATCCAGGTCGCGTTGACGTACCGGTCGGCGGGGACGTCGGTTTCCCCGGCGAACAGAATCGCGGCCCTGCTGACCACCACGGCGTGGTCCGCGCCGAGGAATCGGATATCTCCGATGTCGTCGATGACGGTCGAGTTCGCGAGAACGGTCGCGAAACTGTCCGCCATACCCTGCCGGATCTCCGCCCGGCTGCGCCGATAGGTCCCCGGCATGATCGCCGTGGCGTCCTCGGCGTAGTCCGCGACGAAAGCGTCGGCGTCCCCGGCCGCCCAGGCCTTGTACTGCTCGGCCAAGATCTGCGCGATGGCGGCCGAGTCGTCGGTTCGAGTCGTGGTCATGGCATGTCCTTCGTTCGTCGGCGTGGCCCTCGTTCGGGCCGTACACCCCTCCGACGCGCGAGCATCCCCGGAATCGACAACCCGAACGGGACTGTGTGCCTACTGGCCCGACCGGACCGTCCTGAATGGGGTGTGGGAGCCGCCCCGGCAACGCGAGCGACTGAATTCTCCAGCGGTCCGGACCACAACTGCGCGCGCAGAAGGTGTGGACGAAAAAAAGCCCCTGACCAGTGCATCGCTGGTCAGGGGTCTATTTTCTGTGCCCTCGGCAGGATTCGAACCTGCGGCCTTCTGCTCCGGAGGCAGACGCTCTATCCCCTGAGCTACGAGGGCGGGGATTGGACCCGGTCGACACCAGTGGATACGTCGTCCGATCGGGCGGGGAAAGCGTATCGCATCACACGGCGTGCGCCAAAAGACAGGTCCGAGCAGGGATTGCGCGGCGGCGCGGCGTCAACGCGTCGGCATCGGCGCACCCGGCATGCCGGGAATGGCAGGGATGCCGGGGATGCCGGCCGGGAGTTCGTCCATCTGACCGGTGGGCGGGACGGCCTTCTCCTTGTCGGCGTGGTGGCGCGATTTGGGGACGAAATAGACGACCAGGGCGACGACCAAGGCGGCGATCACCACGACCGCGCCGACCAGCGCCCAGGGAACACGCCGGTGCTTCGGCGGGTTGGAATTACCGTTGTACGCCCCGCCGGGGGCGGATTTCGCGGCGGCACGAATCGCCTTGGCTGATTTCGCGCTGGTGTTCGGCATCGGCGTAGCGCTCTCTTCGGGTATGTCGGAGGGGTACGGGCGCGGCGGGCCGGGGCCGCCGGTGCCGGATGCCGGGTGCGCCGAGCAGGTGCCCGCTGGCGGCGCACACCCGCTCGGACCATAGGATAGAGACTCGTGACTCCAGCTGACCTTGCAGAACTCCTTCGTGCGACCGCGGCGAAGGTGCTCGTCGAACGTGGATCCGACCCTGCGGTCCTGCCCGACGAGGTCAAGGTGGAGCGTCCCCGTAATCCGGAACACGGAGACTATGCCACGAATGTGGCCATGCAGGTGGGCAAGAAGGCCGGAATGAATCCGCGCGAACTGGCCGGTCTGCTGGCCGACGCGCTGGCCGCCACCGACGGCATCGAATCGGCCGATGTGGCCGGTCCGGGCTTCCTCAACATCCGTCTCGCCGCGGCCGCCCAGGGCGCCATCGTGGAGCAGATCCGCGCCGCGGGCGCCGCCTACGGCACCGCACAGACGCTCGCCGGCACCAAGATCAACCTGGAGTTCGTCTCCGCCAATCCGACCGGCCCGGTCCATCTGGGCGGCACCCGCTGGGCCTCGGTCGGCGATGCGCTGGGCCGCATCCTGGCCGCTCAGGGCGCCGACGTGACCCGCGAGTACTACTTCAACGACCACGGCGCGCAGATCGACCGCTTCGCCGAATCGCTGGTCGCCGCCGCCACCGGCGCGCCCACCCCGGAGAACGGCTACGCCGGTGCCTACATCTCCGATATCGCCGGCCAGATCACCGCCGCGCATCCGGATGCGGTGACGCTGCCGGAGGACGAGCGGCACGAACTGTTCCGCCGCGAGGGTGTCGAGCTGATGTTCGCCCACATCAAGCAGACGCTGCACGATTTCGGCACCGATTTCGACGTGTACTTCAACGAGAGCTCGCTGTTCGCCTCCGGTGCCGTCGAGAAGGCGCTCGACCAGCTCAAGGCCTCGGGCAACCTGTACGAGAAGGACGGCGCCTGGTGGATCGCCAGCACCGAATACGGTGACGACAAGGACCGCGTCGTCATCAAGAGCGACGGCAAATCCGCCTATATCGGCGGCGACATCGCCTACTTCCAGAACAAGCGCTCGCGCGGGTTCGACCTCTGCATCTACATGCTCGGCGCCGACCATCACGGCTACATCGGCCGGTTGAAGGCGGCAGCGGCCGCGTTCGGCGACGATCCGGACACCGTCGAGGTGCTGATCGGCCAGATGGTGAATCTGTTGCGCGACGGTGTGGCGGTGCGGATGAGCAAGCGCGCCGGCACGGTCGTCACTCTCGACGATCTGGTCGAGGCGATCGGCGTCGACGCCGCCCGCTACGTGCTGGTGCGCAGTTCGGTGAACTCGAGTATCGATATCGACCTGGATCTGTGGACCAAGCAGAGCAGTGAGAATCCGGTCTACTACGTGCAGTACGCGCACGCCCGCACCTGTGCGGTCGCCCGCAACGCCACGGACTTCGGATTCGCCGGTGTCACACCGGATCTCGGTCTGCTGTCCGCCGACGAGGAGGGTGAGCTGATCCGCACCCTCGGCGAGTTCCCGGCCGTGGTGGCGAGCGCGGCGAGCCTGCGTGATCCGCACCGCGTGGCCCGTTATCTGGAGGAACTGGCCGGCGCCTACCACCGCTTCCAGACCAACAAGACGCTGCGGATCCTGCCGCAGAACGACGACCCGGTCCTGCCGGTCAACGCCGCCCGCCTGCAACTGGTCGACGCCACCCGTCAGGTGCTGTCCAACGGTCTGGCGCTGCTGGGCGTATCCGCCCCGGAGCGCATGTGAACCGCCGTCGGTCAGGTCATCGTGTGAGGAAGGAATTATTGTGAGTGCGCATCCGGCGGGACCTCGGCACGCCGAGATCCCCCACGCCCCCAACCTGCCGGAGCGGCCCGCCGACCCCCGCGCGATGATCGACCTGCCCGAAAAGGTCTGGCCCCGCAACGCCTCTCGCGACGCCGACGGCGTGGTGCGCCTGGCCGGTATGCCCGTCACGCAGCTCGCCGCCGAATTCGGCACACCGCTGTTCGTGGTCGACGAGGACGACTTCCGTTCCCGCTGCCGCGACATGGTCCGCGCCTTCGGACCCGGCGCGCGAGTCCACTACGCGTCCAAGGCATTTCTGTGCGGCGAGATCGCGCGCTGGGTGCGTGACGAGGGTCTGCACCTGGACGTGTGTTCCGGCGGTGAACTGGCCGTGGCGCTGCACGGCGGCTTCCCCGCCGAGCGAATCGCCTTGCACGGCAACAACAAATCGGTCGCCGAGCTGGAGCAGGCCGTCGCGGCGGGCGTCGGGCACGTCGTGGTCGACTCGCTGATCGAAATCGAGCGCCTGGAGTCGGTCGCCGCCCGCGCGGGCGTGGTGCAGGACGTGTTGGTCCGCGTCACCGTCGGCGTGGAAGCGCATACGCACGAATACATTTCGACCGCGCACGAGGATCAGAAGTTCGGCTTCTCGATCGCCGGCGGCGATGCGATGGAGGCGTTGGCCCGGGTCTTCGAGGCGGACAATCTGCGCCTGGTCGGCCTGCACAGCCACATCGGATCGCAGATCTTCGACATCGACGGCTTCGAGATCTCGGCGCGGCGCATGTTGCGACTGCTGCGCGATGCGATCGAGAAGTTCGGCGTCGAGCGCACCGAACAGATCGCGATCCTGGATCTCGGTGGCGGCCTGGGCATTTCGTATCTGCCGAGCGACGATCCGCCGCCGCTGGACGACTTCGCCGCGAAGGTGCGCGACATCGTCGAGGTGGAGGCGGCGCAGATCGGCCTGCCCACCCCGACCATCGCGGTGGAGCCCGGCCGCGCGATCGCCGGCCCCGGCACCGTCACCCTCTACGAGGTCGGTACCACCAAGGACGTCTCGCTCGACGCGGGCGCGCAGCGCCGCTACGTCAGCGTCGACGGCGGGATGAGCGACAACATTCGCCCCGCGCTGTATCAGGCCGACTACGACTGCCGGCTGGTCTCGCGCTCCAGCGAGTCCGCCCCCGTGGTGGCGCGTGTGGTCGGAAAGCATTGTGAGAGTGGCGATATCGTCATCCGGGACACGTGGATGCCCGCCGACGTCGGACCGGGAGACCTGGTTGCGGTCGCGGCCACGGGAGCGTACTGCTATTCGATGGCCAGCCGCTACAACATGCTCACCCGCCCGGCCGTGGTCGCGGTCCGCGACGGGCAGGCGCGGCTGCTGCTGCGCCGCGAGACAGTGGCGGATCTGATGAGCCTGGAAGCGACGGAGGTGCACTCATGACCGAGGCGACGAACCAGGCCCGAGGCGGTGCGTTCGGAATCGAACATCCCATCGGGGTCGCGGTGCTCGGCATGGGCAATGTCGGCACCGAGGTGGTGCGCATCCTGCGCGAGCACGCCGACGACCTGCGCTCGCGGGTCGGTGCCCCGGTGGTGCTGCGGGGCGTCGCGGTGCGGCGCCTCGACGTCGACCGCGGCATTCCGGCCGAGCTGCTGACCACCGACGCCGAAGCACTGGTCGCCCGCGACGACGTCGACCTGGTGGTCGAGGTGATGGGCGGTATCGATCCGGCTCGCAAGCTGATCCTGTCCGCGCTCAACGGCGGCAAATCGGTGGTGACCGCGAACAAGGCGCTGCTGGCCGACTACACCGGTGAGCTGGCCGCGGCGGCCGAGGGCAGCCGCGCCGACCTGTACTTCGAGGCCGCGGTCGCCGGCGCCATCCCGGTGGTGCGCCCGCTGATCCAGTCGATGTCCGGCGACCGGGTGAACCGGGTGGTCGGAATCGTCAACGGCACAACGAATTTCATTCTCTCGGCGATGGACGAGACCGGCGCCGACTACACCGATACGCTCGCCGAGGCGACCCGGCTCGGCTACGCCGAGGCCGATCCCACCGCCGATGTCGAGGGATACGACGCCGCCGCCAAGGCCGCGATCCTCGCCTCGCTGGCCTTCCATACCCGCGTCACCGCGGCCGATGTCTACCGCGAGGGCATCTCGAAGATCACCGCCGAGGATCTGGAGACGGCGGCGGCGGTCGGCTGCACCGTGAAGCTGCTGGCCATCTGCGAGCGGATGCCCGGCGGCGAGCGGCTGTCGATGGACGGCTCGGCGGTGGCCGCGCCGGGGGAAGCGGGCAGCACGCCCGCCGGTAAGGACCGGGTGTCGGTGCGCGTCTACCCGGCGCTGATCCCGCGGCGGCATCCGCTGTCGTCGGTGAACGGCGCCTTCAACGCGGTGGTGGTCGAGGCCGAGAACGCCGGCCGGCTGATGTTCTACGGCCAGGGCGCGGGCGGCGCGCCGACCGCCTCGGCCGTCATGGGCGATCTGGTGATGGCGGCCCGCAACAAGTTCTACGGTGGCCGTGCACCGGGTGAATCGGTTTATGCTGAGCTGCCGATCGCGCCGATCGGCGACATCCCGACCCGCTATCACGTGAACCTGCAGGTTGCCGACCGCACCGGGGTTCTGCAGGCGGTGTCCGGCAAATTCGCCGAGCACGGTGTCAGCATCTCGACGGTCCGCCAGGAGGGACACGACGAGGGCGCCCGACTGGTCGTGGTCACCCACCACGCACCGGAGTCGGCGCTGGCCGATACGGTGGCAGCACTTGCCGAGCTGGAATCCGTCACGTCCGTGACCAGCGTCTTGAGATTGGAAGGCACCGAGGAATGAGTCAGACAGGAGCGCCGCCGTCGGCCGGGGCCGTGCACACTCCGTGGCCGGGGCTGATCGCCGCCTATCGGGAACGCCTGGCGGTCGGCGCCGATTGGGAGCCGGTCACCCTTTACGAGGGCGGCACGCCGCTGGTGCCCGCGCATCACCTGTCCGAGCTCACGGGCTGTGAGGTGTATCTCAAGGTCGAGGGCCTCAACCCGACCGGTTCCTTCAAGGACCGCGGCATGACCATGGCGATGACCGATGCGAAGGCCCGCGGCCAGAAGGCGGTGCTGTGCGCCTCCACGGGTAACACCTCCGCGTCGGCGGCGGCCTACGCCACCCGGGCCGGCATGCACTGCGCGGTGCTGATCCCGCAGGGCAAGATCGCGATGGGCAAGCTCGCGCAGGCGGTCATGCTCGGCGCCAAGATCATTCAGGTCGAGGGCAATTTCGACGACTGCCTCGAGCTGGCCCGCAAGGTCACCTCGGACTTTCCCGAGGTCGGTCTCGTGAACTCGGTCAACCCGGCCCGCATCGAGGGGCAGAAGACCGCGGCCTTCGAGATCTGCGACGCGCTGGGCAAGGCCCCCGATGTGCACGCCCTGCC
This sequence comes from Nocardia sp. 852002-51101_SCH5132738, assembly GCF_001665695.1. Classification (NCBI taxonomy): domain Bacteria; kingdom Bacillati; phylum Actinomycetota; class Actinomycetes; order Mycobacteriales; family Nocardiaceae; genus Nocardia; species Nocardia sp. 852002-51101_SCH5132738. Next base: position 25,240 of record NZ_LZML01000132.1, read on the forward strand.
GGTCGGCAACGCGGGCAACATCACCGCGTATTGGAAGGGCTACAGCGAATATCACGCCGACGGCCTCACCGCGAGCCGTCCGCGCATGCTCGGTGTGCAGGCCGCCGGGGCCGCGCCGCTGGTCAACGGCGCGCCGGTGAAGGACCCCGAAACCATCGCGACCGCGATCCGGATCGGCGCGCCCGCGTCCTGGAACAGCGCGGTGGCCGCCAAGGAGCAGTCCGGCGGCGCCTTCCGGGCCGCCACCGACGAGGAGATCCTCGCCGCGTACCGCCTGGTCGCGAGCACCGAGGGCGTCTTCGTGGAACCCGCCTCGGCCGCGAGCGTGGCCGGTCTGCTGGCCGCGCGCAAGGAGGGCTGGCTCGACTCCGGGCTCACCGTCGTGTGCACCGTCACCGGCAACGGTCTCAAGGATCCCGACACCGCGCTGCTGGGTATGCCCGCGGTCGAGGCGATCGCGGTCGATCCGGTAGCGGTGGCTCGCGAGCTCGAGTTGGCCTGAGTTGAGTGCGCGCGAAGGTCAGCTCAGTGAGCGGGCGCGGCGAGTCGACCCCGCAGCGCCTTCGTCGGACGGCGCCGAGCGACAGCACGGTGCCGCGGTGACGCGAACCCTGCCCCCCGGAATCACCGTCACGGCCCGGGTGCCCGCCTCCAGCGCCAATCTCGGCCCCGGATTCGATTCGCTCGGTATCGCTTTGGGGCTGTACGACGAAATCGTGGTACGTACCACCGATTCCGGGCTTACCATCCGAGTGGAGGGTGAGGGCGCCGACGACGTTCCTTGGGGCCCTTCACATCTGGTGGTGCGCGCGATCGAACGCGGTCTGGAAGCCGCGGGCGTGTGGGCCGACGGGCTGGACGTGGTGTGCCGCAACGTCATTCCGCATTCGCGCGGGCTGGGATCCTCGGCCTCGGCGGCGGTCGGCGGACTCGCCGCCGCGCGCGGACTGGCCGCGAAATTCGACCCGGCGCTGACGGGTTCGGATGCCGAATTGGTGCAGCTGGCTTCGGAATTCGAGGGACATCCCGACAACGCGGCCGCCAGCGTGCTCGGCGGCATCGTGGTGTCGTGGACCGAATCCGACCGGGCCGGCGAACTCGACGCGAGCAGCTCGGTCGAGCGCTACCAGCGCGTCTACCGTGCGGTGCGGCTGGATCCGCACCCGCGACTGCGCGCGACGGTGCTGATCCCGCAGGAGCGGTCCTCGACCGCGCACACCCGCGGCCTGCTGCCGGAGATGGTCCCGCACGGCGACGCCGCGTTCAACGTCAGCCGCGCCGCACTGTCGGTGGTCGCCCTGACCGAGCGTCCCGACCTGCTCCTGCCCGCGACCCAGGACCGTCTGCACCAGGGTTATCGCGCCGCCGCGCTGCCGCTGACCACCGCCTGGATCACCCGGCTGCGCACCGCCGGACTCGCCGCGATGGTGTCGGGCGCCGGTCCGACCATCCTGGCGCTGGGCACCGGAGAATTTCCGGACGACCTGCGCAAACTCGCCGAGGACGACGGTCTGCGCGTCGTCGAACCCGACATTTCCGCGGGTGTACGCGTGGATTGATGGCGTGGCTGCCTTGCTGACGTGGTCATACAGAGCTATCCTGAGCACGTCCGTACATCGTGCGCGTCAGACGCCGGTGCTTCATCAGGGCAATCGCTCCAGCAGGCTCCTTGCTCAAGCTCGGTGGCTCGGGGGCTCGAATCACTCGGGACTTCGACCTCGACGTCGGGGACAGCGACTGGAATGATCACTCCCACTCAATGAACCGGTGGCCGTGACCAGGTGGTGATTCCATCGGTCCGGCGGGGCAGGCGATACGGCATCCGAGCTCGGCACAGTGATCGGGCTTCGGGACGAACCCTCGAATATGCACACGGCAATCGAGGGAAGGAAAGGATCTCCGTGACAGATACGGACCTGCTCGCGACACCCGGGGTGGACACTGCAAATCCCTCGGACGGCCGCGAAAGTGACTCCGGACAGATTTCGAAGATGAGCGAACACACCGACGTCGCACGATCGGGGCTGACTGGAATGTTGTTGCCGCAGTTGCGTGCGCTTGCCGGAGAGCTCGGTATCCGAGGCACATCCGGAATGCGTAAGGGCGATCTCATCGCCGCCATCAAGGAAAATCAGGCTTCCGCCGGCGCCGGCAAGTCCGCGCGTGGTGGCCGGGGTGATGCGAAATCCGCCGAAGCGGACTCGGGCGTCGAGTCCGTCGCGAAGTCCGCGTCGAATGCCGGCGCTGCGACCGAATCCGGCGCGGCGGCGAAGACGGACTCCCCCCAGACCTCCGAGAACGCCGCCGAGTCCACCGGCAAGGGCCGCGCCAAGAACGATGCGCCGAAGGGCACCCGCAACGGTGCCGCGCGCGGTCAGCAGCAGACTCTCGACGGTGTGGGCGCCGAGAACGCGTCCGCCAAGGCGGAAACCGCGGAATCGGCTGCGCGCCCGGCCGATTCGGGTGACGAGTCCGGCCGTGACGGCGGCCAGCGTGGCCGCGGCCGCCAGCGTCGTGGCCGCGACCAGCGTGGCGAGGGCGGCGACAACCGTGGCGACAACCGCGGTGGTGAGGTTCGCGCCGAAACCAAGACCGAACCGAAGGCCGAGGGCGGCGACGCCAAGGCGGATCAGGAGTCGGGCGATCGTCGCCGCGACCGCAACCAGTCCGGCGGTCAGAACCAGGCCGGCCAGAACGGCGCCGCCCGCGGTGGCGACCGTGGCGGAGACCGTGGTGGCGACGACGAGGAAGGTGGGCGCGGGCGCCGCGGCCGCCGGTTCCGGGAGCGCCGTCGTGGCGGGCGTGACCGCGAGGGCGGCGAGGGCCGCGAGGTCGAGATCCGCGAGGACGACGTCCTGCAGCCGGTCGCCGGCATCCTCGACGTGCTGGACAACTACGCGTTCGTCCGCACCTCCGGCTACCTGGCCGGCCCGAACGACGTCTACGTGTCGATGAACCTGGTGCGTAAGAACGGCCTGCGTCGCGGCGACGCGATCACCGGTGCGGTGCGTGCTCCGCGCGAGGGCGAACAGGGCAACCAGCGGCAGAAGTTCGATCCGCTGGTGCGGCTGGACACGGTCAACGGCTCGGATGTCGAATCCGCCCGCCGCCGGCCGGAATTCAACAAGCTCACCCCGCTGTACCCCAACCAGCGGCTGCGGCTCGAGACCACGCCGAACAAGCTGACGACCCGCGTGATCGACCTGATCATGCCGATCGGTAAGGGTCAGCGTGCGCTGATCGTGTCGCCGCCCAAGGCGGGTAAGACCACGATCCTGCAGGACATCGCGAACGCGATCGCCACCAACAACCCCGAGTGCTACCTGATGGTGGTGCTGGTGGACGAGCGTCCCGAAGAGGTCACCGATATGCAGCGCTCGGTGCGCGGCGAGGTGATCGCCTCCACGTTCGACCGTCCGCCGAGCGACCACACCTCGGTCGCCGAACTCGCCATCGAGCGGGCCAAGCGCCTGGTCGAGATGGGGCAGGACGTCGTCGTGCTGCTCGACTCGATCACCCGGCTGGGTCGTGCGTACAACAACTCCTCGCCGGCCTCCGGTCGCATCCTGTCCGGTGGTGTGGACTCGACCGCGCTGTACCCGCCCAAGCGGTTCCTCGGCGCGGCTCGCAACATCGAGAACGGCGGCTCGCTGACCATCATCGCCACCGCCATGGTGGAGACCGGTTCCACCGGTGACACGGTGATCTTCGAGGAGTTCAAGGGCACCGGTAACGCCGAGCTCAAGCTCGATCGCAAGATCGCCGAGCGCCGCGTGTTCCCGGCCGTCGACATCAACCCGTCCAGCACCCGGCACGACGAGCTGCTGATGTCGCCCGACGAGATGGCGGTCATCCACAAGCTGCGCCGGGTGCTCTCGGGCCTCGATTCGCAGCAGGCGATCGACCTGCTCATCGACCGTTTGAAGAAGTCGAAGAGCAACGTCGAATTCCTGATGACGGTCTCGAAGACCGCGCCGGGCGCCTTGGACGAATAGGAGAGCAGTACATCTCTCCGTGCCCGGTGCGCACCCGCAGGTGCCGCTCGGCTCGCGATAATGCGGCCCCGCTTCGGCGGGGCCGCATTGCTGTCTGCGGGAACCGTCCACGTCGATGATCGCGTCGCCGGTCGGCGTGTGGCGGGGTCGGCGCATAGAACAGCAGGCCGATCACCGCGGCGCCGGTGATCAGGCAGATCAGAATCAGGGCGGTGACGCCGGTGATGGACCCGGTGGAGACCGAGGTCGCGGCGAATTCGTAGGGCCGACCCGGTCCGGCGGGCGTCGCGACGCTCGCGCGGGGCGGGGTGCCGGAGGCGGTCAGCCACCCGGTGACGACGAGTACGCCCAGCGTGGCCAATACGGTCGCCGCGCCGATCTCCTTCGCATGTCCGTGGCCCGGCACCGGGCGGACGGTGCGATCTCCCAGGCGGCGGTCTCCGGGGCGGGGCTCGCCGACGGCGGGGGCGCGCGATCTCCTACTCGCCCCCCGCGCGGTGTGGAAATTCACTGCTGTCCCTCGGATCGTCGGCTCGATTGCCATGGGTCTTCTTCCTGCAACGAATCTACGAACAAAGGTGTTCATATTCCCGAGTAGCCGACTACTCGTTTTCAGGGTGGCTCGAGAATCGCGAGTTCGCGTGCCGTCAGTTCCTTGGGGTGTGCGGCCTTCCGGGGCGCGCCGATGCCGGAACAAATCCGGTGCGGGGTGCGTTGTGAGTGCGTATCGGCGGTTCTGGCATACTGGACCGTCGGTGCGTCTGCGATCGGCAGACCATCCCGCCTAGTCGGTTCCGGTTCACGTCCAGCACGGCAGCACGGCAGATACAGCCGTGGGCCGGGGCGACCCGGGGCCAGATCGAGAGGACACCCATGAAGGCAGGAATCCACCCGGCATACGTGCCGACCACCGTTGTCTGCGGTTGCGGCAACACCTTCCAGACTCACAGCACCAAGGAGTCGGGCCACATCACCGTCGAGGTCTGCTCGCAGTGCCACCCGTTCTACACGGGCAAGCAGAAGATCCTCGACACCGGCGGTCGCGTCGCCCGCTTCGAGGCCCGCTACGGCAAGCGCGCCAAGAAGGCCGAGGGTTCGGAAGCCAAGTAGCTGCCCCGCCAACGCCCGTCCTGCATTCGCAGGCCGGGCGTTGGTGCGTTTATAGGTGACCGAAAGCTCCCAGCAGGAGGCATAACCGCCATGGCCGACAAGATCACGGCCCCATCCGCCATCGACGACATTCTCGCCGAGCACGCCGGCCTGGAAACCCAGCTGTCGGATCCGGCGCTGCACAACAATCCCGGTGAGGCCCGTCGCGTCGGTAAGCGGTTCGCCGAATTGGCGCCGATCATGTCGACCTACACCAAGCTCACCGCGGCCCGCGACGATCTGGCCGCGGCCCGGGAGCTGGCAGCCGACGACTCGTCCTTCGCCGCCGAGGTGCCCGGCCTCGAACACCAGGTCGAGGAACTGGAGAAGACGCTCACCGATCTGCTCGCCCCGCGCGATCCGCACGATGCCGACGATGTCGTGCTCGAGGTGAAGTCGGGGGAGGGCGGCGAGGAGTCGGCCCTGTTCGCCTCCGATCTGGCTCGCATGTACATCCGCTACGCCGAACGCCACGGCTGGAAGGTCGAAGTACTCGACGCCAACGTGTCCGACCTGGGCGGATACAAGGAGGCGACGCTGTCGATCAAGAGCCGCGAGCCCAGTCGCGACGGCGTCTGGTCCCGGCTGAAGTTCGAGGGCGGGGTCCATCGCGTGCAGCGCGTGCCGGTCACCGAATCGCAGGGCCGCATCCACACCTCGGCGGCGGGCGTGCTGATCTACCCCGAACCCGACGAGGTCGAACAGGTCCAGATCGATGAATCCGATCTGCGCATCGACGTCTACCGCTCCTCCGGTAAGGGCGGCCAGGGCGTCAACACCACCGACTCCGCGGTCCGCATCACGCACCTGCCCACGGGGATCGTTGTGACCTGCCAGAACGAGCGTTCGCAGCTGCAGAACAAGATCCGCGCGATGCAGGTGCTCTCGGCGCGGTTGCAGAGCCTGGCCGAGGAACAGGCCGAGGCCGACGCGGCCGCGGGCCGCGCGTCACAGATCCGCACGGTCGACCGCTCCGAGCGCATCCGCACCTACAACTTCCCCGAGAACCGCATCACCGACCACCGCATCGGCTTCAAGGCCCACAATCTGGATTCGGTGCTGGACGGCGAACTGGACGCGCTGCTGGACGCTCTGGGCGAAGCCGACCGCACCGCCCGGCTCGCGGCGGAATGATGCCGGACCCGGGTGAGGCGGGCAAGCACCGGCTGCCGCTGCGACCCGCGATCCTCGACGCGGCCCGCACGCTCGCGGCGGCCGGGGTGCACAGCCCGCAGATCGACGCGGAATTCCTGGCCGCCTTCGTCCTCGAGGTCGAGCGTTCGCGCCTGGCGCTGATTCCGATGGTCACACCGGAACAGCTCGAACGGTTCCACAAACTGGTGGCTCGCCGGGCCGAGCGGGTGCCGCTGCAGCATCTGACCGGCGCCGCCTCCATGGGTGAGGTGGATCTGGCGGTGGGCCCCGGCGTCTTCATTCCGCGACCGGAGACCGAGCTGATCTTCGCGTGGGCGCTGGCCCAGCTCGAGGCCGCCGGCCACGGGCACCCCCCGATCGTCGTCGACCTGTGCACCGGATCGGGCGCGCTGGCCCTGGCGATCGCCAACGCCCGTCCCGACGCCGAGGTGCACGCGGTCGAAATCGACGCCACCGCAAGGCAATGGGCGCAGCGCAACGCCGAACGGCAAGCAGCGCAGGGAGATACGCCGATCGTTCTGCATGCCGGCGATGTCACCGACGCGCACGTGCTGGCCGAGCTGAACGGCCGCGTCGACGTCGTGGTCGCCAACCCGCCCTACATCCCCACCGGCGCGCGGCTGGATCCCGAAGTGGCCGAACACGATCCGCATCTCGCGCTGTTCGGCGGCCCGGACGGACTCGAGGTGATCGCCCCGATGGTCGCCACCATCGCGCGGCTGCTGCGGCCCGAGGGCGTGACCGCCGTCGAACACGACGACTCGCACGGTGCCCAAGTCGCGGCGTTGTTCGCCGGGCACGGCGGATTCTCCGACATCGTCGAACATCCGGATCTGGCCGGCCGGCCGCGCTTCGTCGCCGCGCGTCGCACTCGCTGACGCACGGATTGCCGAGAATTTGCGCGAAGCCGGGCAACGTGCCGTGAGACACATTCAATAGACTCACCGCCGTGAGTACCGTCTACGACTGCTCCGATCCCGATTCTCGTGCCGCCGGATTGACCGCCGCGCGGACCACCTTGAAATCCGGACGGCTGGCCGTCATCCCTACCGATACGGTCTACGGAATCGCCGCGGACGCGTTCGATTCCACGGCTGTGGCCGGTCTGCTGGCGGCCAAGCGGCGCGGGCGCGACATGCCCGTGCCGGTGCTGGTGGGCTCGTGGAACACCATCGACGGACTCGTCTTCTCCGTGCAGCCGCAGGCGCGGGATCTGATCCGTGCCTTCTGGCCGGGCGGGCTGAGCCTGGTCGTGCAGCAGGCGCCCTCGCTGGCCTGGGATCTCGGCGACGCCCGGGGCACGGTGATGTTGCGCATGCCGCTGCACCCGATCGCGCTGGAACTGCTGCGCGAGGTCGGCCCGATGGCCGTATCGAGCGCGAACGTCTCCGGGCAGCCGCCCGCCACGACGGTCACCGAGGCGCGACACCAGCTCGGGAACCAGGTCGGCGTCTACCTCGACGGCGGCCCGGCCGAACACGGCGTGCCCTCCACGATCGTGGACCTGACCGGCGACCGCCCGCGGGTGCTGCGGGCCGGCGCGGTGACCGTCGCGCAGGTCGCCGAGGTGCTGGGCATGGCGCCGGACGAACTCTCGCCCGAGACCACCCGCTGACGGCCCGGTAGATGGTTTTCAGTCAGGGTGCGGTCGTCCCGCTGCGCGAGCTGCTTCTGGTGCTGCTCGTGTCCGCGGTGGTGACGATGTTGTCCACCGGCGGAATTCGGGTGCTGGCCATCGGTTTCGGCGCCATCGCGGTGCCACGCGATCGTGATGTGCATCTCGAGCCGATTCCCCGCATGGGCGGGGTCGGCATCTATCTGGGCGTACTGGCCGCGGTGCTGTTCGCCCACCAGCTGCCGGCGCTGCGCCGCGGTTTCGACTACCCGCGCGACATTCCGGCCGTGCTGGTCGCGGGCACGCTGATCGTCCTCGTCGGCATCGTCGACGACCGCTGGGGCCTGGACGCGCTGACGAAGTTCGTGGGCCAGATCTCGGCCGCCGGGGCGATGGCCGTGATGGGCCTGAGCTGGGTGGCCATCTACAACCCGTTCAGCAACACCACGGTCGTGCTCGACCAGCTGCAGGGCTGGGTGGTCACGGTGGCCATCACCGTCACCATGATCAACGCGATGAACTTCGTGGACGGCCTCGACGGTCTCGCGGCCGGGCTGGGGCTGATCGCCGCGGCGGCGGTCTTCGTGTTCACCGTGGGTTTGCTCTACCAGCAGGGCGGTGCCACCGACGGCTATCCGCCGGCCCTGCTGGCCGCGGCGCTGGCGGGCGGATGTCTGGGATTTCTGCCACACAATTTCCACCCGGCGCGAATATTCATGGGCGATTCCGGATCGATGTTGATCGGTTTGATGCTCGCCGCCGTGTCGACCGGCGCGTCCGGCCGAATTCCGCTCACCGGATACGGGCCGCGCGACATCGTGGGTCTGCTGTCACCGCTGTTGCTGGTGGGAGCGGTGATGTTCATTCCGGTATTGGATCTGGTGCTGGCAATCGTGCGTCGCGTGCGCGCGGGTGTGAGTTTCTCCACTCCCGACAAAATGCATTTGCATCACCGTTTGTTGCAGATCGGCCATTCGCACCGACGCGTGGTGTTGTTGATCTATCTGTGGGTCGGCGTGCTCGCATTCGCGGCCGTCGGAACCTCTTTGATGGACCGTCGCGTGGTGGTTCTGCTGTTCGCGGCGGGTTTGGTTTTCGCCTTGGTTGTGACGGCCGTCCCATCGCTGCGCGAAGTGGTCGGGCTCCGCGGTCGCCGCAAGTAAGGAACGGGTAAAGTGGCTCGACGTGAGCACGGCACCCGAATTGCACCCCGACGCGCCACTACGAGCAGCGCTGCGTTACGGCATCGCCGGATTGTGCGTGCTGGTGGTGGTTTCGGTCGTCGCCGGCTCGGTCGTCGCGGGCTGGGCCGGTTTCTGGGGCGCGCTCATCGGATCCGCGATCGGTGGTTTCTTCATTCTCACCACGGCCGCGCTCGTGCTGTTCAGTGCGAAATTGGATTCCGGCATTCAGGGCATGGTGATGCTGGCGAGCTGGATCGGCAAAATACTGGTCGTGATGATCGTGGTCGCGATCTTGCACCAGTTCGATTTCTACAGCCCCGGCACCCTCTTCCTGACCGTCGTGGGCGCGTTGCTGATTGTTCTCGGAGCCGAGACGTACGGGCTTCTGCGCCAACGTGTTCCGGTGATCGACCCGCCCGCGGGCTCCGCCGACCAAGATCGTTCGAACGTGTGAACAAGACCCCCTACACGTTGTCGTAGATACCTTGGTAAACTCTTTACCGTAAGCATCCGAACCAACGGGGCCGACCGCATCGTCGCCGGTGCGAGAGGTTATGCTTGCTGCCGTGCCGGTCCTTCGGTGAGAAGATCCGGCCCTGCACCGTCGACGATGTCGCCGACGTACAGACGCCACGGCGGGACTTCCCGCGCAGCTGCTGACGAACTTCGAGCCGACCTGAGTCGACCCACCTGATCGTCAATGTCCGATCGAACCGCGAGATGGAACATGTCTCGCGGCCCGAACACGGGAGAGAACGCTGAGCGTCACCACTTTGGCGGGCGAGTTCCACGCGCCTTCGCTGCAAGACTTCTTCCCTCCGGCTGTGCTGTTCGAGGGGACGCCTTTCGAGCTCGACCGTTTGATGCTCATTCGCATCATCATGGCGGCAGTCCTGGTCGCGGTCATGTTGCTCGCATTCCGGAGCCCGCGCCTGGTGCCGCGCGGACTGCAGAACGCCGCGGAAATCGGTCTGCTGTTCGTTCGGGAGCAGATCTGCGAAGAGGTGCTCGGCAAGGAAAGCGGCCGCCGGTATTTCCCGTTGATCGCCACGATCTTCTTCACGGTGCTGTTCCTGAACTTCTCCAGCGTCATCCCGTTCTTGAACATCTCCTCGAACGCACGCGTCGGTATGCCGTTGGTGCTGGCGGTCATCGCCTATGTCGCCTTCAACTACGTGGGTATCCGCAAGTACGGCTTCTGGAAATACATGCGCTCGTCCATCGTCGTGCCGAATGTTCCGGTCGCGCTGCACGTGCTGCTGATTCCGATCGAGTTCATCTCGACCTTCATCCTGCGTCCGTTCACGCTGACCGTCCGACTCATGGCCAACATGCTGTCCGGTCACATCATGCTGGTGCTGTTCTTCAGCGCCACCCAGTTCTTCCTCTTCGACGCCGCTTCGTGGATGAAGATCTTCTCGCCGTTCTCCTTGCTCGCGGGATTCGGATTCACCCTGTTCGAACTCCTGGTGATCTTCCTGCAGGCCTACGTGTTCGCGCTCCTGACGGCCGTCTACATCGGCCTCGCGCAGCACGCCGACTCGCACTGACCGCACGACCGCACAAGAACTGCCCCACCGGCCGCCGGGCGGGTGGGCAACAGAAAGGGAAAGAAATCTCATGAGCCTCTCCTACGTGGCCGCCGAACTCGCCCAGACCTCGGATCGGGTCAAGGGCTACGGCGCTATCGGTTACGGTCTGGCCGCGATCGGCCCGGGTGTCGGCGTCGGCATCGTCGTCGGTAAGGCGATCGAGGGCATCGCCCGTCAGCCCGAGCTGCAGGGCACCATCCGGACCAACATGTTCCTGGGTATCGCGTTCACCGAGGCCCTCGCGCTGATCGGCCTCGTCGCCGGCTTCATCTTCTGATTCCGATGAACAGCATGTACTTGCTCGCCGAGAATGCAGAGGACAAGAACCCTCTGATTCCGGAGCCATACGACATCGTCTGGTCGGTGGTGTGCGTTGTCGTCATCGGGATCCTGTTCTACAAGTACGTGGTTCCTCGATTGACGAAGGTGCTCGACGAGCGCTCGGAGAAGATCGAAGGCGGCATGGCCAAGGCCGAGGCCGCACAGGCCGAGGCGCAGGAAACCCTGCAGCAGTACCAGCAGCAGCTGGCCGAGGCTCGACTCGAGGCCGCGCGCATCCGCGAGGAAGCGCGTACCCAGGGCCAGCAGATCCTCGCGCAGCTGCGCTCGGAGGCTCAGGCCGAAGCCGATCGCATCGTCTCCGCCGGTCACGCGCAGCTCGACGCGCAGCGTCAGCAGATCGTGACCGAGCTCCGGTCCGAGCTCGGCCGCACCGCGGTCGACCTGGCCGAGAAGATCATCGGGCAGTCCGTGGCGGACGAAGCCAAGCAGGCGGCGTCCATCGATCGGTTCCTCACCGAGCTGGATCAGAAGGCCGGCATCGGGGTCGGAAGGTAACCTGCGCCTGAGAGGTCTTGTCGGTGACGCAAGTCACCGGCGCCCGACCACTCCGGGCCCCGGAATTCAACACAGTGAAAGTGGGAAGCATGTACGCAGCGAGCCGCGAGGCGAGTTCCCGTGCGAGGGAAGCTCTTTCGGCCGCACTCACCGGGAGTGACTCCGTCGCCGCCACGACGGGCTCCGAACTGTTCGCCGTAGTCGCCGTGCTCGACGACCAGCGTTCGCTGCGTGTGGCGCTCGCGGATAAGTCGGTGTCGAGTTCGGTGCGTGCCGAACTGGCCGAACGCGTTTTCGGCGGCAAGATCAGCGCGGCCACCCAGGCCGTGCTGACCACTGCCGTCGCCCAGGACTGGTCTCGGACCCGAGATCTGGTCGACACCCTGGTGCTGCTCGGGCAGGAGGCGCTGTTGCGCGCCGCGGCCGACCGCGGACGTATCGACGCCGTCGAGGACGAGTTGTTCCGGCTGGGCCGCACCGTCGAGGACAACCCGGATCTGGAGCAGGCACTCACCGATCGCGGTAAGCCGGCGGCCGCCAAGCGCGACCTGCTGGCGCGGCTGCTCGCCGGGAAGGTCGAAGACGTCACCATGCAGCTGGCCGAGCAGGCGGTCGGCCGGTCGCGCGGTGATGTCGGCGTCGCCTTCGACCAGCTGTCCGATCTGGCGGCGTCGCTGCGCAAGCAGATCGTCGCGCACGTTCGTTCGGCGACGGCCCTGACGCAGCAGCAGCGGGAGCATCTCGCCGCATCGCTGCAGCGAATCTACGACAAGCCGGTCACCATCCACGTGCAGGTCGATCCGGCACTGCTGGCCGGTGTCGTCGTGCGCATCGGCGACGACGTCATCGACGGCAGCGCCGTCGGCCGACTGCAGCGCCTGCGCCAGGCCCTGGCCTAGCCGAGCCCCCCAGCCCGGCACCCACCCGACATTCCAGACCACAGCGAGAGCAGGAAGAACCATGGCGGAGCTGACGATCTCCCCCGATGAGATCCGTAGCGCGATCGAAAGCTACACCCAGAGCTACACCCCCGAAACCTCCATCGAGGAAATCGGCACGGTCACCGACACCAGTGACGGCATCGCGCACGTCAGCGGCCTGCCGTCGGCGATGACCAACGAGATCCTCGAATTCCCCGGCGGTGTGCTGGGTGTCGCGTTGAACCTCGACCCCGACGAGATCGGTGCGGTCATCCTCGGTGAGTTCGACGGCATCGAAGAGGGCCAGCAGGTCCGCCGCACCGGTGACGTGCTCTCGGTGCCGGTCGGCGACAAGTTCCTGGGCCGCGTCATCAACCCCCTCGGCCAGCCGATCGACGGCCTGGGCGAGATCGAGGCCGACGAGCGCCGCGTGCTGGAGCTGCAGGCCGCGACCGTGCTGGAGCGCCAGCCGGTCGAGGAGCCGATGGCCACCGGCATCACCGCCATCGACGCGCTGACCGCCATCGGCCGCGGCCAGCGTCAGCTGGTCATCGGCGACCGCAAGACCGGCAAGACCGCGGTCTGCATCGACGCCATCCTGAACCAGAAGGCCAACTGGGAGTCCGGCGATCCGACCAAGCAGATGCGCTGCATCTACGTCGCGATCGGCCAGAAGGGCTCCACCATCGCCGGCGTGAAGTCCGCGCTCGAGGCGCACGGTGCGATGGAATACACCACCATCGTCGCGGCCCCGGCCTCCGACTCCGCCGGTTTCAAGTGGCTCGCGCCCTACACCGGTTCCGCGCTCGGCCAGCACTGGATGTACCAGGGCAAGCACGTCCTGATCGTGTTCGACGACCTGTCCAAGCAGGCCGAGGCCTACCGCGCCATCTCGCTGCTGCTGCGTCGCCCGCCGGGCCGTGAGGCGTACCCCGGTGACGTCTTCTACCTGCACTCCCGTCTGCTGGAGCGTTGCGCGAAGCTGTCCGACGCGATGGGCGCCGGTTCGATGACTGGTCTGCCGATCATCGAGACGAAGGCCAACGACATCTCGGCGTTCATCCCGACCAACGTCATCTCCATCACCGACGGCCAGGTCTTCCTCGAGTCCGACCTGTTCAACAAGGGTGTGCGTCCGGCCATCAACGTCGGTACCTCCGTCTCCCGTGTCGGTGGCGCCGCGCAGACCAAGGGCATGAAGAAGGTCGCCGGTTCGCTGCGTCTGGAGCTGGCCTCCTACCGCGAGCTGGAGGCGTTCTCCGCCTTCGCCTCCGACCTGGACGCCGCCTCGCTGGCCCAGCTCGAGCGTGGTGCCCGCTGGGTCGAGCTGCTCAAGCAGGACCAGTACTCGCCGGTCGCCGTCGAGGACCAGATCGTCTCGATCTACCTGGTCGACGCCGGCTACTACGACTCGGTGCCGGTCGGCGACGTCCGCCGCTTCAACTCCGAACTGCTGGAGACGCTGCACCGCGCCGCGCCGCAGGCCTTCGAGTCGATCGCCGGTGGCAAGGTCCTCGAGGGCGAGGCCGCCGACGCGATCAAGACCGAGACCGAGCGCTTCAAGCAGGGCTTCCTGGCCTCCGACGGCAGCCGCGTGGTCAACGAGGCCGAGGCCGGCGAGCTGGACCACGAAGAGGTCGAGTCGCTGTCGGTCACCCGTAAGCACGTCGAGAAGTAAGCCGGGTCCGACGATGCCTACGAATTCGATACGCGAAGGGAGTGTGAACCGCTGATGGCGAACTTGCGTGAATTGCGCTCCCGTATTCGTGGCGTGAGCTCGATCAAGAAGATCACCAAGGCCCAGGAACTGATCGCGACCTCGCGAATCAGCAAGGCCCAGGCCCGGGTGGCCGCCGCGAAGCCGTATGCGGAAGAGATCACGAAGGTGCTCGGCGAATTGGCCAGTGCGTCCTCGAATCTCAACCACCCGCTGCTCACCGAGCGGGCCACTCCGCGCCGCGCCGCCATCCTGGTGATCACCAGTGACAGCGGTATGTGCGGTGGCTACAACTCCAACGTGCTCAAGCGCACCGAGGAGCTCATCACGACGCTGCGCTCCGAGGGCAAGGAGCCGGTGCTGTACGTGATGGGCAACAAGGGCCTGACGTACTACACGTTCCGCAACCGGCCGCTGGCCGGTTCGTGGACCGGGTTCTCGCAGCAGCCGCACTACACCGACGCCTCGGCCGCATGCCATCACCTGGTGGATGTGTTCATGGCGGGTTCCGAGACCGAGGTGGAGGCTCCGGGCGGCGGGACCATGGAGGGCGTGGACGAGATCCACATCGTCTACACCCGCTTCGTCTCGATGCTGTCGCAGGTGCCCGAGGTTCGCCGGCTCGCTCCGATCCAGGTGAGCTTCATCGACGAGAACTTCGAACTCGGCGAGGACATGCTCACCGACTCGCCGGACGCGAAGATCACCTCGCTCTACGAGTTCGAACCGGATGCGGACAAGCTGCTCGGCGCCCTGCTGCCGAAGTACATCAACACCCGCATCTACTCGTCGTTGCTCGAGGCCGCGGCCTCGGAGTCGGCCGCGCGCCGCACCGCAATGAAGGCTGCCACCGACAACGCCACCGAGCTGGTCAATACCCTGACCCGCCAGGCGAACTCGATCCGGCAGGCGAACATCACGCAGGAAATCAGTGAAATCGTCGGCGGCGCGAACGCGCTGGCTGCGTCCTCGGATCGCGACTAAGCCCTAGCCCCCATGGAAGAGAACAAATGACCGCAGCTGTCACGCAAGAAAACGCAAGCCGGGCGGGCGCTGGCACAGGCCGCGTCGTCCGGGTCAACGGCCCCGTTGTGGACGTCGAGTTTCCGCGCGGCGCCATCCCAGATCTGTTCAACGCGCTGCACGCCGACGTCACCCTGCCGTCGGTGGCCAAGACGCTGACCCTCGAGGTCGCGCAGCATCTGGGCGACAACATCGTCCGCACCATTTCGATGCAGCCGACCGACGGCCTGGTCCGCGGCGTCCCGGTGTCCGACACCGGCAAGCCGATCTCGGTTCCGGTCGGCGACGTCACCAAGGGCCATGTGTTCAACGCCCTCGGCGACTGCCTCGACACCCCCGGCCTGGGCCGCGACGGCGAGCAGTGGGGCATCCACCGCCAGCCGCCGGCCTTCGACCAGCTCGAGGGTAAGACCGAGATCCTGGAGACGGGCATCAAGGTCATCGACCTGCTGACCCCGTACGTGAAGGGCGGCAAGATCGGTCTGTTCGGTGGTGCCGGTGTCGGCAAGACCGTTCTGATCCAGGAGATGATCACCCGTATCGCGCGTGAGTTCTCCGGTACGTCGGTGTTCGCCGGCGTCGGTGAGCGCACCCGTGAGGGCACCGACCTCCACCTGGAAATGGAAGAGATGGGCGTCCTTCAGGACACCGCCCTCGTCTTCGGCCAGATGGACGAGCCGCCGGGCACCCGTATGCGCGTCGCGCTGTCCGCGCTGACCATGGCGGAGTACTTCCGCGATGTGCAGGGCCAGGACGTGCTGCTGTTCATCGACAACATCTTCCGCTTCACCCAGGCCGGTTCCGAGGTCTCGACCCTGCTGGGTCGTATGCCTTCGGCCGTCGGTTACCAGCCGACCCTGGCGGACGAGATGGGGCAGCTGCAGGAGCGCATCACCTCGACCCGTGGTCGTTCGATCACCTCGATGCAGGCGATCTACGTCCCCGCCGACGACTACACCGACCCGGCGCCGGCGACCACCTTCGCCCACCTGGACGCGACCACCGAGCTCTCCCGCCCGATTTCGCAGAAGGGTATCTACCCCGCCGTCGACCCGCTGACCTCGACCTCGCGAATCCTCGAGGCCTCGATCGTCGGCGAGCGGCACTTCGCGGTGGCCAACGAGGTCAAGCGAATCCTGCAGAAGTACAAGGAACTGCAGGACATCATCGCGATTCTGGGTATGGACGAGCTCTCCGAAGAGGACAAGGTCCTGGTCGGCCGGGCGCGTCGTCTGGAGAAGTTCCTCGGTCAGAACTTCATCGTGGCCGAGAAGTTCACCGGTCAGCCGGGTTCGGTCGTGCCGCTGGAGCAGACCATCGACGACTTCGAGCGGGTCTGCAAGGGCGAATTCGACCACCTGCCGGAGCAGGCGTTCAACTCCTGCGGTGGCCTGGACGACGTCGAGGCGGCCGCGAAGAAGATCGCCGGGAAGTAGTCCACCATGGCGGATATGTCAGTTGATCTGGTCGCCATCGAGCGGCGGCTGTGGTCGGGGACGGCGAGTTTCGTCAGCGCCCAGACCACGGAGGGTCAGATCGGTATTCTGCACGGCCACGAGCCCGTACTCGGCCAGCTGGTCGAGGGCGGGATCGTGACCATCGACAGCACCGAGGGCGAGCGGATCGTCGCGGCCGTGCACGGAGGTTTCTTCTCGTGCACCGGTGAGGCGGTCCGGATTCTCGCCGAATCGGCGGAATTCGCGGGCGATATCGATCTCGACGCCGCCCGCGCGGTCCTGGCCGATCCGAATGCCTCGGAGCAGGAACAGAACGCGGCGACCGCGCGAATTCGCGCGGTGGAAGCGATGAGCGCCTGACGCGAACGCCTCAGGGCGACAACGGAATAGCGCAACCGTGTGGCGGTCCGGATCTCCGGGCCGCCACCCGGCGTTTCTGCCGGAATTTCGCTGGTGATGAATCGGCCACACCCTCGCCGGGGTGACCGTCCGGGGGTGCGCCCTCCACCCTGTCCTGAGCGCGACCCGATGCCGGCGGGCGAATACGAGACCCATCGTGAACCCGCGCACAGCCAACCCTGACGGGCTTCGAATGCCCTTGCGCGAGTGTGCCTCTGATCACCTTCCTCCGGATCGGCGAATCGGCCGATATCCTCGTTTGTGGAACGGATGTACCGGCTGTGTGCCGCGGCGCCCTGGTTTGTAGACTCGCTGCGGGAGCGGCCTTGTTCGGGGATGGCACGGCGCTGGCGACGGCACAGGGGCGAAGCGAAGGGACGGACCTGGATTGCGGACCGGGATGGTGCTTCTGATCATTCTGGTGCTGCTGCTGGTCGGCGTAGCGCTGGTGTCGCTGTATCGCCTGATCATGTTGCGCCGAGGTGGAACCGCGGCGATTCTGCGCGTCCTTCCGGCGCAGGGTGGTCAAGGGTGGCGGCACGGCCTGATTCGCTACGGCGAATCCCGGCTCGTCTTCTACAAGCTCACCAGCCTGAAGGTGGGACCGGATTCGACCATCCGGCGGCTGGGCATCGAAGTGGTCGATCGGCGTTCTCCGGTGGGCGACGAGTACGACATCATGACCGACGACATCGTCGTGATCGCGGTCTCCGACGGTGACGGCAGCTATGAACTCGCCCTGGATCGGCCGGCGCTGACGGCATTCCTGTCCTGGGTCGAATCGCGGCCCTCCGAACGCATCCGGCGCCGACCGGGACGTTGACCCAGAAATAGGTGGTCACCAGCAATGAGTGTGCATCTGACCAAGATCTATACCCGGACCGGAGACGACGGCACCACCGGTTTGAGCGACTTCTCCCGGGTTCCGAAGACCGATCCGCGGCTGGTGGCCTACGCCGACTGCGACGAGACCAACGCCGCACTCGGTGTGGCTCTCGCCCTCGGCCGGCCGGAATCGCGCATCGCCGAGGTGCTGCGCCAGGTGCAGAACGATCTGTTCGACGCCGGCGCCGATCTGTCCACCCCGGTCGTGCCGGATCCGAAATATCCGCCGCTGCGGATCACCCAGTCCTATATCGACCGGCTGGAACGCTGGTGTGACGAGTTCAATGCCGAACTTGCTCCGCTGAATTCGTTCATCCTGCCCGGCGGCACGCCGTTGGCCGCGCTGCTGCATACGGCCCGCACCGTGGCGCGCCGGGCGGAACGCGCGGCGTGGGCGGCGGTGGACGCACATCCGGACGACATCAGCGTGTTGCCCGCGAAATACCTCAATCGGCTGTCCGATCTGCTGTTCATCCTCGGCCGGGTGGCCAACCCGGACGGTGACGTGCTGTGGCGGCCCGGGGGATCGGAGACCGGCGGACCGGCCGCGACCGACCAGCCCTCCCGTTAGGCTGGCCCCCGTGAGTGAACGGTTTCTGGTGACCGGGGGCAGTCGGCTGGTCGGCGAGGTCGCAGTGGGTGGCGCGAAGAACAGCGTCCTCAAGCTGATGGCCGCCGCCCTGTTGGCCGAAGGCACGACGACGATCACCAACTGCCCGGACATCCTCGACGTACCGCTGATGGCGGAGGTTCTGCGCGGTTTGGGCTGCGATGTCACCGTCGACGGATCGGTGGTCGCCATCACCACCCCGGCCGAGCCGAAGTATCACGCCGACTTCCCGGCGGTGACGCAGTTCCGCGCCTCGGTCTGCGTGCTGGGGCCGCTGATGGCGCGGTGCAAGCGCGCGGTCGTCGCGCTGCCCGGCGGTGATGCGATCGGGTCCCGTCCACTCGACATGCATCAGGCCGGTCTGCGACTGCTCGGCGCGACCAGCGAAATCGAGCACGGCTGCCTGGTCGCGCGCGCCGACGAGCTGCAGGGTGCGCGCATCCGGCTGGATTTCCCGTCGGTCGGCGCGACCGAGAACATCCTCATGGCCGCGGTCCTCGCGGAGGGGGAGACGGTGATCGACAACGCCGCGCGCGAACCCGAGATCGTCGACCTGTGCACCATGCTCACCCGGATGGGCGCCCGCATCGACGGCGCAGGCACCTCGGTGCTCACCATCTCCGGCGTGCGCAAACTCGCGCCCACCACCCATCAGGTGATCGGTGACCGGATCGTGGCCGCGACCTGGGGAATCGCCGCCGCGATGACGAGGGGCGACGTGCGCGTCACCGGCCTGAACCCCAAGCACCTCTCGCTGGTGCTGGACAAACTGCGTTCGGCGGGTGCGCGAATCACGTTCGAACCCAACGGTTTCCGGGTGGAACAACCGGAGCGGCCGCGCGCGGTGAACTTCTCCACCCTGCCGTTCCCGGGCTTTCCCACCGATCTGCAGCCGATGGCGATCGGCCTGGCGACCATCGCCGACGGGACGTCCATGATCACCGAGAACATCTTCGAGGCGCGCTTCCGTTTCGTCGAGGAGATGATCCGCCTGGGCGCCGACGCCCGCACCGACGGCCATCACGCGGTGGTCCGGGGCATCCCGCGGCTGTCCAGTGCGCCGGTGTGGTCGTCGGATATTCGCGCCGGCGCGGGTCTGGTGCTCGCGGGTCTGGTCGCCGACGGCGTCACCGAGGTGCACGACGTGTTCCATATCGACCGCGGCTACCCGCACTTCGTGGAGAACCTGCGCTCGCTGGGCGCCGAGGTGGAACGGGTCGGCACGCCGGCGTAGTCGGGCGTACATCCGAAAGACCTTCCTGACCAGGCGATTTGACATAGAATCAACCGCCACGTAACTTATTCCAGGTCAGAGCGACACGGACACCAACCCCGGGCCGAAAGGCAAGGGGACAACGAGGTAGTACGGGGAGCGCCTGACGATCACACTGGTTCGACCGAGACCCGGATTTGGTTCGGGTCCGATGGTTGAGCTAAGCTGGAAAAGTTGCCTCGCCGATCGAACAGATGAAAATCTGGGAGATGGTGAGTGCGTGTGTTCTTTGAGAACTCAATAGTGTGTCGATGAATGTCAGTGCCAAATATTTATTTTGGTTCCGTTCATCC
>NZ_LZML01000133.1:0-20872 GCF_001665695.1 Nocardia sp. 852002-51101_SCH5132738
GGAGGGGCTTCGCCCCCCGGACCCCCCTTCCAGCCGGTGGTGTTTCTCGTGTCGGTTGCCGAGCGGTCGTTCTCGGTCCTAGCACCGTTCGGGGCAACCTCGGGGGATCGTTCGTTCGGGGCGGCGGAGCCGGTGCAGAAAATACGGCTCTTACCAGCTGGTTTGGTAACTTTGCCGGGGAGTGTGTAACCTCGTTCAAGGCTTCAGCGCCCCGGGTTCGAGCATTCGAGTTCGGAGCGAATGTAGCCATGCCCCCTTAGCTCAGTCGGCAGAGCGTTTCCATGGTAAGGAAAAGGTCAACGGTTCGATTCCGTTAGGGGGCTCGCCGGATTGCCGGTGGTGACCGACTCGGCACTCCACACAGAGCCGAACCTGGTTCCGCCCGCATTGCCGCGCATATGGCGGTGTAGCTCAGGCGGTAGAGCAAACGACTCATAATCGTTGTGTCGCCGGTTCGAGTCCGGCCATCGCTACCCATACTGATTGACCCTCTAGGTTGACCGGAAAGAAGGCATAATCGTGGCCGCGAAGTCCACCGATGTCCGGCCAAAGATCACCTTGGCCTGCGAGCAGTGCAAGCATCGCAACTACATCACCAAGAAGAACCGGCGCAACGACCCGGATCGTCTGGAGCTGAAGAAGTTCTGCCCGAACTGCGGCACCCACCGGGCGCACCGCGAATCTCGCTAGATCTCATCGCGTGCACGCTGCCGCGCGCGAAGTCGGCGCCCGGATTCAGGGAGGTCTGTCGATGACCTTCCCGGATATTCGTGGACCGCGCCGACCCATGCAGCACTCCATGCCGGAGCAGGTTTCCCGACCCGCTCCGGCATTTGCTGTACATGCGGTAGTTTCACGCTCCGCAGACTCCCGGTAGCGGAGTCAGATAGGGACCTACTCTCCGTGACAATCAACACCGGAACCGATGCCGTGGACGCGCAGACCGCCGACAGTGAACCGTTCGACCCCTCGGCCCACGCTGCCGCCATGGTCGGGCACCACTACCGCGTCGACGACTACTACGAGGTCGGGCGCGAGAAGGTGCGCGAGTACGCACGCGCGGTGCAGGACTACCACCCCGCGCACTGGGACGAGAGCGTCGCCCGCGACTACGGCCACGACGGCCTGCTCGCACCGGTGACATTCATCTCCCTGGTCGGCATCCTGGCTCAGCGCAAGCTGTTCGAGCAGGTCGTCACGGGTTACGACCTGAGCCAGATCATGCAGACCGACCAGATCCTGGAATTCCACCGCCCGATCCGGGTCGGCGACCAGCTCACCTGCGACGTCTACCTGCACTCGTTCCGGCAGGCCTTCGGCGGCGACATCATCGTCACCAAGAACATCGTCACGGCGCAGAACGACGAGCTGGTGCTCACCACCTACACCACCCTGGTCGGCCGCAGCGGCGGTGACGTCGATCCCAATATCGCCGACGCGGTCCGCAACATCCTCATGCACGGCATGGGTGAGGCCCCCGACCGTCCCACCGCCGAGCCGCCCATCACCGCGCCCCCGGTGCCGGTGACCACCGTTCCCGAGGTCACCGTCAGCAGCCACACGCGCTCGTTCGACAGCGTGGCCGTCGGCGACGAGCTGCCGACTCGCGTCGTCCGGCTCACCCGCGGCGATCTGGTGAACTACGCCGGCGTCTCCGGTGACGCGAACCCGATCCACTGGAGCGACGAGGTCGTGGCACTCGCCGGCCTGGACAACGTGGTCGCGCACGGCATGCTGACCATGGGCCTGGGCGGCGGATTCGTCACCTCCTGGCTCGGTGATCCGGGCGCGGTGAAGGAATACAACGTGCGGTTCACCAGCCCCGTCTACGTGCCCAGCGATCATCCGGCCGAGGTCGAATACACCGGCAAGGTGAAGTCGGTGGATCCGGAGAACCGCACCGCCGTGATCGCGATCGTCGCCAGATCCGGCGGCCGGAAGATCTTCGGACGTGCGACCGCGACGGTGCAGCTGGCATGATGGTCGGCGGGCCGGTAAGCCGCTTCGCGGTGGCGGACGGCCCGATTGGCTATCCGCCGGGGCGGTAACGTACACTCGGATTTCTGGGGTCGCCAGCCACTGCGCGCTGCTCTGAGGGGCTGGTTCCGGGCGGGTGACCGCCGGGGCCGGCACACCGGCGGAGCGGCGCGCGTGTTGTGTGGCCCCGGGTTGGCACAACTGAATAAGCACCGTGCTGGATGACATTGCGATTCCAGCCGAAGGGGCGTAGCTCAATTGGCAGAGCAGCGGTCTCCAAAACCGCAGGTTGCAGGTTCAAGTCCTGTCGCCCCTGCACTGGATGCCAGCGACGAGAGAGGGTTCACGTGAGCGACGAGCGGGACATTCGCCACGGCGCGCATGCCGCCGATGACGAAGACACCGCTGCGGTCAGCCGGCCGAGTGGTAAGCGGTCGACTCGCCGGGCTCGCGCCGGATCCTCCTCGGACACCGGCTCCGTCGCCACGATCGACCGTGGTGACAGCTCGGATTCGGCATCGCGTAAGGCGTCCAAGTCGGCGGGGAAGAAGAAGACCGCCGAACGCGGTAGGGGCAATCCCTTCAAGCGTCTGGTGAAGTTCCTGCGGGAAGTCATCGCGGAACTGCGCAAGGTGATCTGGCCCAACCGCAAGCAGATGGTCACCTATACAAGCGTTGTCCTGGTGTTCGTGATCTTCATGGTCGCGTACATCAGCGGGTTGGACCTGGCGTTCATCAAGGGTGTCAACTGGCTGTTCGGCTAGCTGACCGGGTGCGTCAGGAGCGGAGCCTGCGGAGCGACCCATGGGCGCTGCTAGCCGTCCGCCACGCGAGGACGGAAACCATCCGCCGGATTCACCTCCGGCGTAGTGGATGTACGTGACGACACAGGAAGCGAGTGCCCAGTGAGCACCCCGGAGAACGGCACAACCGACGAGTTCCCGGTCGACGACGAGGCGGCGGAGACGGCCGTCGACGAGGCGACCGTCTCGGACGGTACCGAGGCGTCCTCCGGCGAAGTCGAGGGCGACACCGATACCGACGAGACCGAGACCGGCGCATCCGCGGAGCCCGCGGCACCGGAAGAGCCTGCCGACCCCGTCGCCGAGATGAAGGCCGCGCTGCGTCGCGCCCCCGGTGACTGGTACGTCATCCACTCCTACGCCGGTTACGAGAACAAGGTGAAGACCAACCTCGAGACCCGCGTGCAGAACCTGGGCCTCGAGGACTACATCTTCCAGGTCGAGGTGCCGACCGAGCAGGTCACCGAGATCAAGAACGGCCAGCGCAAGAACGTGCAGCGCAAGGTGCTGCCCGGTTACATCCTGGTCCGGATGGATCTCAACGACGAATCGTGGGGCGCGGTCCGCAACACCCCCGGCGTCACCGGATTCGTCGGCGCCACCTCCCGTCCGTCGCCGCTGACGATCAACGACGTGGTCAAGTTCCTGGTCCCGGCCGAGCAGCAGCAGAAGAAGCCGGCCGCCGCCGCGGCAGGTGCCGCCGCGTCCACGTCGGAGACCGTCACCGAGGCCGCGTCCAAGCCGGCCATCGAGGTCGACTTCGAGGTCGGCGAGTCGGTCACCGTCATGGACGGCCCGTTCGCGACGCTGCCGGCCAGCATCTCCGAGGTCAACGCCGAACAGCAGAAGCTGAAGGTGCTGGTGTCGATCTTCGGTCGCGAGACCCCGGTCGAACTCGCCTTCACGCAGGTCGCGAAGATCTAAGACTTCCGGGGTTCCGCCCCCGGGACAGGCTTACGGAAGTCCGTAAGGAACCTAAACCAAGGAAAGAAAGATGCCCCCCAAGAAGAAGAAGGTCGCCGGGCTCATCAAGCTCCAGATCCAGGCCGGTGCGGCCAACCCGGCCCCGCCGGTGGGTCCCGCGCTGGGTCAGCACGGCGTCAACATCATGGAGTTCTGCAAGGCGTACAACGCCGCGACCGAGTCGCAGCGCGGCAACGTCATCCCGGTCGAGATCACGGTCTACGAAGACCGCTCGTTCGACTTCAAGCTGAAGACTCCGCCCGCCGCCAAGCTGCTGCTGAAGGCCGCCGGTGTGCAGAAGGGCTCCGCCGAGCCGCACCGCAACAAGGTCGCCACGGTCACCATGGACCAGGTCCGTGAGATCGCCAAGACCAAGCAGGAAGATCTGAACGCCAACGACATCGATCAGGCGGCCAAGATCATCGCGGGTACCGCTCGCTCGATGGGTATCACCGTCGCCGACTGACGGTCCCCGTCTCCGCCGGTGACCGGCGGGATGTGCGTGGGAGGGACGGCCAGTCCCGACAACCACTTCTGACTTACGAACAGGACAGAGAATCATGGCAAAACGAAGCAAGGCTTATCTCGAGGCGGCCGCCAAGGTCGACCGCTCCCAGCTCTACACTCCGCTGTCGGCCACCCGGCTGGCGAAGGAGACCGCGACCACGAAGACCGACGCGACCGTCGAGGTCGCCGTCCGTCTGGGCGTCGACCCCCGCAAGGCCGACCAGATGGTCCGCGGCACCGTCAACCTGCCGCACGGCACCGGTAAGACCGCGCGCGTCATCGTGTTCGCGGCCGGTGAGAAGGCCGCCGAGGCCGAGGCCGCCGGTGCCGACGCCGTGGGCGCCGAGGATCTGATCGAGCGCATCCAGGGCGGCTGGCTGGACTTCGACGCCGCGATCGCCACCCCGGACCAGATGGCCAAGGTCGGCCGCATCGCGCGTGTGCTGGGCCCCCGCGGCCTGATGCCGAACCCGAAGACGGGCACGGTCACCACCGATGTGACCAAGGCCGTCAACGACATCAAGGGCGGCAAGATCAACTTCCGCGTCGACAAGCAGGCCAACCTGCACTTCGTGATCGGCAAGGCCTCCTTCGACGAGAAGAAGCTGGTCGAGAACTACGGCGCCGCGCTGGAGGAGATCCTGCGTGTGAAGCCGTCGACCGCCAAGGGGCGCTACGTCAAGAAGGTGACGATTTCGACGAACACCGGACCGGGCATCCCGGTGGACCCGAACCGCACCCGCAACCTCACCGAAGAGGACGCGTAAGCGTAGGTAGCTTTCGAATCCGAAGGGCCGGTAGGGATTTCCCCGCCGGCCCTTCGGCATTTCGGGAATCGCGGCGGAGCAGAGGCCTGCGGAGGCGGCCGATTTTGGGTTTCAGCTGCTCATCCGCTATTCTGTACTGCGGTCGCTGACCCGTTCGGCGATCACCCCCAATCGTTCTACCGAAGACCGTTGGTTGCTGCCGTCAGGCAGTCGAAGGTCCGGCGATATTGCCGGCGGCCCACGCAGGGAGAGCCGAGGTGAGGGACGACATATGAGCCGTGTGTTCATGTCGAGTTTCTTGTGCGCCCCGGGACCACTCTGCGTCCGGGGCGTTTGCTTTGTCGCCGGGTCGACGTAGCCTCCCCGGGCCCAGCCTCCGTGAGTCGGTAGTTCATCGCAGAACCGACCATCCAGAGAGGAGGCGAAGTATGGCGAAACCAGAGAAGGTCACCGCGGTCGCGGAGATCACCGAGCAGTTCAAGAGCGCTACGGCCACCGTGGTCACGGAATACCGTGGTCTGTCGGTCGGCAGCCTCACCCAGCTGCGTCGTGCGCTGGGCAGCAATGCCACCTACTCCGTCGCCAAGAACACCCTGGTCAAGCGTGCGGCCGCCGAGGCGGGCGTCGAAGGCCTGGATGACTTGTTCGTCGGTCCGACCGCGATCACCTTCATCACCGGTGAGCCGGTCGACGCCGCCAAGGCCCTGAAGACCTTCGCCAAGGACAACAAGGCGCTGGTCATCAAGGGTGGCTACATGGACGGCGCCCCGCTGTCGGTCTCCGAGGTCGAGCGCATCGCCGACCTGGAGTCGCGCGAGGTGCTGCTGGCCAAGCTGGCCGGCGCCATGAAGGGCAACCTGACCAAGGCGGCCGGCCTGTTCGCCGCGCCGGCCGCCCAGGTGGCTCGCCTGTTCGCCGCGCTCGAGGACAAGCAGCGCGCCGCGGGCGGTGCCGAGGCGGCTCCCGCCGCCGACGCCGAATAAGCCGACACGAACAAGTCGACAAACCAACTCTTATCTCCCCGCCGACGCGGGGATGAACTACCGAAAGGAAACACCATGGCCAACGTGGACGAGCTGCTCGAGACCATCGGCAACATGACCCTGCTGGAGCTCTCGGACTTCGTCAAGAAGTTCGAGGAGAAGTTCGAGGTCACCGCCGCCGCTCCGGTCGCGGTTGCCGCTGTCGCCGGTGGCGCTGCCGCCGGTGGCGCCGAGGCCGCCGAGGAGCAGGACGAGTTCGACGTCATCCTCGAGGGTGCCGGCGACAAGAAGATCCAGGTCATCAAGGTCGTGCGCGAGATCGTCTCCGGCCTGGGCCTGAAGGAAGCCAAGGACCTGGTCGAGGGTGCCCCGAAGCCGATCCTGGAGAAGGTCGCCAAGGACGCCGCCGACGCCGCCAAGGCCAAGCTGGAAGAGGCCGGCGCGAAGGTCTCCGTCAAGTAATTGCGGTAATCGAGTCCGGAAAAGAGCGGTCCCGTTGCGGGGCCGCTCTTTTCGCATTTTCGTGGTGAATGTTGTGGACCGCCGCGACCAGCTCATTACCGTCGACATTTCTACCGACCAGTCAGGTAGGGTGTCCTGCACCAGCGGCATGCGATACAGTGGCCGCACCCCAGTGTGACGCGTCACACCGCGCTGAAATACGGTGACGCGGCCATGGGCGCTCGTCAGAAGAAATATGGAGGTCGGCGTGGGCGTCGAAGTCAGGACCGAAGGTGTTACGAAATCTTTCGGGTCCCAGCGGATTTGGCAGGATGTCACTCTGACTCTGCCCACGGGGGAAGTCAGCGCTCTGCTCGGCCCCTCCGGTACCGGTAAGTCGGTGTTCCTGAAGTCGCTGATCGGTCTGCTGCGCCCCGAGCGCGGCTCGATCTACATCGACGGCACCGACATCACCACCTGCTCCAACAAGGAGCTCTACGAGATCCGCAAGTTGTTCGGCGTTCTGTTCCAGGACGGCGCGCTGTTCGGTTCGATGAACCTGTTCGACAACGTGGCCTTCCCGCTGCGCGAGCACACCAAGAAGAGCGAATCCGAGATCAAGCAGATCGTGATGGAGAAGCTCGAGCTGACCGGTCTGCTCGGCGCCGAAGGCAAACTGCCCGGTGAGATCTCCGGTGGTATGCGCAAGCGTGCCGGCCTGGCCCGCGCGCTGGTGCTGGACCCGCAGATCATCCTCGTCGACGAGCCGGACTCCGGTCTGGACCCGGTGCGTACTACCTATCTGTCGCAGCTGCTGATCGACATCAACGCGCAGATCGACGCGACGATTCTGATCGTTACCCACAACATCAACCTGGCTCGTAGCGTGCCCGACAACATCGGCATGCTCTTCCGCCGCCAGCTCGTCATGTTCGGTCCCCGCGAGGTGCTGCTGACGTCGGAGGAGCCGGTGGTGAAGCAGTTCCTCAACGGCCGCATGGTCGGTCCGATCGGTATGTCGGAGGAGAAGGACGAGGCCCAGATGGCGCGCGAGCAGGCGCTCGCCGACGCCGGCCACTACGACAACGGCACCGAGGAAATCGAGGGCATCATCCCGCA
The DNA here is from genome assembly GCF_001665695.1 of Nocardia sp. 852002-51101_SCH5132738. Taxonomy (NCBI): domain Bacteria; kingdom Bacillati; phylum Actinomycetota; class Actinomycetes; order Mycobacteriales; family Nocardiaceae; genus Nocardia; species Nocardia sp. 852002-51101_SCH5132738. Next base: position 7,561 of record NZ_LZML01000133.1, read on the forward strand.
GATGAAGGCCACCCCGGGCATGCCTGTGCGCCAGGCCGTGGAACGCCGCCGCCGCCGCGTACTCGAGATCATGCACACCCTGCCGCATTCCGCGCAGGTGGCGATCCGTGAGTCGATGGAAGAGAACGGCGATACACAAGTCCTTCCGGCGTATACGGGTAACGGTCCGCAATATCAGGGCGGCACGTACGACACCACCGTGCGTCACGACACAACCAACGGGTAACATACGCAACCGTGAATCAACCCCTGGCACGGCTGCGCACTCCGGTCGAGTCGGGATTTGCGCAGGCCGGCAATATTTTTGCGCTGCTCATTTCCGTGGCACGCAACACCCTGCGCCGGCCTTTCCAATGGCGTGAGTTTATTGAGCAGTCGTGGTTCATCGCGAGTGTCTCGATCCTGCCCGCCGCACTGGTGGCAATCCCGTTCGGCGCCGTTGTGGCATTGCAGACCGGTTCACTTATCAAGCAGCTCGGTGCTGAATCGTTCACCGGCGCAACCAGTGTGCTGGCAACTGTGCAGCAGGCCGCGCCCGTCGTCACCGCGCTGATCATCGCCGGTGCCGCGGGTTCGGCCGTTGCTGCCGACCTCGGCTCCCGCACCATCCGCGAAGAGATCGACGCGATGGAGGTGCTCGGCATCGATCCGGTGCAGCGCCTCGTCGTGCCGCGCGTGCTCGGCATGATGCTGGTGGCGCTGTTGCTCAACGGCCTGGTCTCGGTGGTCGGCATCTGCGGTGGATATTTCTTCAATGTGTTGCTGCAGGGCGGAACTCCCGGCGCCTACCTGGCGTCGTTCTCCGCGCTGGCGCAGCTCCCGGACCTCTGGATCGGTGAATTCAAGGCACTCATCTTCGGACTGCTCGCGGGCGTGATCGCCGCATACAAAGGTTTGAATCCCAAGGGGGGACCGAAAGGTGTTGGTGACGCGGTGAATCAATCCGTGGTGATCACCTTCCTGGTGCTCTTCTTCGTCAATCTGCTTTTGACGTTGGTGTACCTGCAGGTTGTCCCGGCCAAGGGTTCGTGACGATGGTTGTTTCCCAGCGTTCTCCGATCTTTTCGAGGCGGATGCGCCGAGTAGGCGCTGCGCTCAAGTCGCCGGTGAACGTCATCGATCGCGCGGGCGATCAGATGTCGTTCTATTCCAAGGCGATCGCGTGGATTCCGCGCACGGTCGTGCATTACCGCAAGGAGGTCATGCGGCTGCTGGCCGAGGTGACCTTCGGTTCGGGTGCACTCGCGGTCATCGGCGGCACCATCGGCGTCGTGGTGATGATGTCGGCCTCGGTCGGTGTGGTCGTCGGCCTGCAGGGCTTCAAAGCGCTCGACGCCCTGGGCAGTTCGGTGCTCACCGGCTTCCTGACCGGCTACATCAATACTCGCGAATTGGCGCCGCTGGTCGCGGCATTGGCGTTGTCGGCGACGGTCGGCTGTGGTTTCACCGCGCAATTGGGTGCGATGCGAATTTCCGAGGAAATCGACGCGCTCGAGGTGATGGCGGTACCCGGCGTTCCGTTCCTGGTGACCACACGCGTGATCGCCGGATTCGTCGCGGTCATTCCGCTCTACATCGTCGGCCTGCTCGGCACGTTCATAGCGTCCAGGCAGATCAGCGTGTGGTTCAACGGGCAATCCACGGGATCGTACGACCACTATTTCGGTCTGTTCCTGCCACCCGAGGACGTGCTGTATTCGTTCGTGAAGGTGCTGGTGTTCGCCTTCGTGATCATCCTGATCCATTGCTATTACGGCTTCAACGCCACCGGCGGACCGGCCGGCGTGGGCGTGGCCGTGGGCCGCGCGGTGCGTGCGTCGATCGTGCTGGTGAACATCCTCGACTTCTTCCTCAGCCTGGCGATCTGGGGTACGACGACAACAGTGCGGGTCGCGGGATGAGCGGACAGGGCCGCGGCGCGACCGACGGGTTCGGAGGCGGCAGCGTGCGTAACCACGCAGAACGGTTCCGAAAGGTGGGAGCATGAGCGCGCGCAGTGTGCAATTCTGGCGCTCTACCGAGAAACTCCGCATCCGCACGCTGGGCATCGTGTTCTTCGTGGTGATGGCGCTGTTTCTCGGTACGACGATCGCGTCCTACAACAAGGTGTGGGTCAAGGTCGTCAAGGTGGATCTGATCACCGATACCGTCGGAAACGCATTGACCCGCAACGCGGATGTGAAAGTCCGCGGGGTCAATGTCGGCGAGGTGCGGTCCAGTGAATCCGCGAACGGCAAGGTGACGCTGCACCTGGCGATCGATCCGGACAAGGCCTCGAAGATCCCGTCCAATGTGACGGCCCGGCTGCTGCCGAAGACCCTGTTCGGTGAGCGTTATGTCGACCTGGTCTGGCCCGAGCAGCCCAGCCCGAAGCATCTGCAGGCGGGGATGACGCTGTACCAGGACGCCAGCGGCAACGCGGTCGAGGTGAGCCAGCTGCTGGATTCGATCATGCCGCTGCTGCAGGCGATTCCGCCGCAGTATCTGGCCTCGACGCTGGGCGCGCTCTCGCAGGCGCTGGGCGGTCAGGGTGAGGAACTGGGCCACACCATCGATCGGCTGGACGACATCTTCCGCGATATCAACGGCGTGATGCCGCAGCTGCAGGACGACATCCACACCTTCGCGACGGTCGCCGACACCTATTCGGACGCGTTGCCGCAGCTGGTGGATGCCTTCGACAATCTGCGCACGCTGAATGCCACCATCGTGCAGAAGCGTTCGCAGTTGGACACGCTGTACTCGGTCCTGACCCCGACGTCGTCGAAGACCGCCGACTTCCTGACGGCCAACCACGACAACATCATCGACATCGCGGCCGATTCGCGGGGCGCGCTGGAACTGCTGGCGACGTATTCGCCGGAGTACGCCTGCACGATGAAGAACTTCGCGCAACTGAAGCCGCGTATCGATAACCTCTTCGGCAAGGGCACGGATATGCCGGGTTCGCGGGTGACGATCGAGATCACCAATCCGCGTGGCCGGTATCTGCCGAATCAGGACGAGCCGCGCTGGCTGGACACGAACCGGCCGCCGGCATGTTTCCCCGAATATCCGCTGGGCGTGGACCCCGGTCAGTACCCGACCGGATCGGCCAACGACGGCTCTTACCAGCCGCCGACCCGCAATCCGGGCGACCAGAACATCGGTCAGCTGCCCCCGGCACAGTTCTCGGTCTACGGCGCGCAGAGCGCGACGAGTATGGGTTCGCCCGCCGAACAGCACACCCTGGGTGCGATCTACGGTGCGGCGAACGGGGTTTCGCCCGATCAGGTGCCCGGCTGGGTGAGCCGGATCGGCGCCCCCGCGATGCGTGGAAGTGAGGTGAGTGTGCGATGAAGGCAAAGTTGCGTGGTCTGGGCGGACCCCTGACCAAACTGGGCATCTTCGTGCTCGTGACAGTGCTCGCGACCGCGTTCCTGGCGCTCACCATCGCCAACTATTCCGGCGGCGGCACCGAGTTCAAGGCGCGGTTCAGTGATGTGACGTCGCTGAACAAGGGCGACGAGGTGCGCATCGCCGGTGTACGGGTCGGCAAGGTGACCAAGGTGTCGGTGGTCGACCGCAGCCTGGCCGAGGTGCATTTCCAGCTCACCGACCGGGATTGGCTGCCCGCCTCCACCACCGCGACCATCCGCTACCGCAACCTCGTGGGACAGCGGTACATCGCGTTGGAGCAGGGCGCCGGCCAGCAGGGCCGCAAGATCACCGAGGGCGCCACGATTCCGCTGGAGCGGACCAAGCCCGCGCTGAATCTCACCACCCTGTTCAACGGTTTCCGGCCGCTGTTCCAGACGCTGTCGGCCGAGGACGTGAACAAGCTGTCCTACGAGATCATCCAGGTCTTCCAGGGTGAATCGGGCACGATCACCGATCTGGTGCGCAACACCGCGAGCCTGACGAACAAGATCGCCGACAAGGACGCCGTGATCGGCGAGATCGTCAAGAACCTCAACCAGGTGCTGGATGCGGTCAACGCCCGCGACGGACAGCTCAACGATCTGATCGTCAATACCGAGGCGCTGGTCAGCGGGCTCAATGCCGAACGCGGCACGATCGGCTCGGCGGTGCAGTCGCTGGGCAATCTGGCCTCGGCGACCGCCGATCTGCTGGTTCCCACCCGGCCGACCCTGCAGGGTTCGATCGCCGGTCTGAACCAGTTGACCGGGACGCTGAACGATCGCTCCGGCGAGGTGAACCAGGCACTGGAGAATCTGCCGATCAAGATGGAGAAACTGGGCCGGGCGGCCAGCTACGGCTCGTGGTTCCAGTTCTATCTCTGCGGTATCGATATCGTCGCCGGCCCCGGGGTGCAGGATGCGCCGCAATTGAACCTGCCGGCCCAGATGCCGACAGTGAATCAGCCGGTCTACACCAACCCGGCGCCGCGCTGTCACGGGAAGGGTGGCCGCTGATGGAAGACCGGGTTCTCTTCGGCAGGCGCAGCCCGGCGTTCATGGGCGGGCTCGGCCTGTTCATGGTGCTGCTGGTCGCGCTGTCGGCGTTCTTCTTGGACAAGCTGCCGATCATCGGCGCGAGCACCAGCTACACCGCGGAATTCTCCGAGGCGGCGGGCCTGAAAAAGGGTAACGAGGTTCGCATCGCGGGCGTGAAGGTCGGCGATGTGTCCGATGTGCGCCTGGACGGCGACCGCGTGCTGGTCGACTTCCGGACCAAGGACGCGTGGATCGGCGATGCCACCACCGCGTCCATCCAGATCAAGACCCTGCTCGGGCAGAAGTATCTGGCGCTGGATCCCAAGGGTTCCCACCCGGCCGATCCGGACAAGCGAATCCCGTTGTCGCGCACGGTTTCTCCGTACGATGTGGTCGAAGCCTTCAGCGACGCCGCGTCGAGTATCGAGAAGACCGACACCGCGCAGCTGGCCACCAGCTTCCGAGTGCTCTCGGATGCGTTCTCCGGCACCCCGCCGGAGATCCGCGGCTCGATCGACGGCGTCGCCCGGTTGTCGGAGACGCTGGCCAAGCGCGACGAAGAGCTCAAGCACCTGTTCAACGCGACCAACAAGACCACCAAGGTGCTCGCCGATCGCAACGAGCAGTTCGAGCGGTTGCTGGCCAACGGCGGTCAGCTGCTGGCCGAGTTGAACGTCCGCCAGCAGGCCATCTCGCAGCTGCTCAACGGAGCGAAAACCGTTGCCGCCGAATTGAGTGCGCTGGTGCACGACAACGAGCAGCAGATCGGTCCGGCGCTGACCAATCTGAAGAAGTCCATCGACATGCTCAACGACAATCAGCAGAACATCTCCAAGACGCTGAAGCTGGCGGCGCCGTTCTACGGCCTGTACGCCAACGTGCTGGGTAACGGGCGCTGGTTCGACGCGGTGATCGTCAACCTGATCCCGCCGGCGCTGCCGGAGATTCCGGGTAACCGCCCGCCGATCCGCACTCTGGGAGGCAACTGATGCAGGCTGCTCTCGGTAAGGGATCGCGCCGGGATCCGCTGACCGCGATCCGGGAATCCGGCCGCGGCACCAAGATCGCTCTCGCCCTCGGCACGGTCGCCGTGGTGGTCCTCGCCGGTGTGCTGTGGTGGGTGTTCAGCAGTTACAACACCACCAAGATCACCGCCTACTTCGACAAGTCGATCGGCATCTATGAGGGCTCCGAGGTGCGCATCCTCGGTGTCCCGGTGGGCAAGGTCGATTCGGTGACGCCGCAGGGCGATCAGGTGAAGGTCACCATGCACGTCGACCGGAAATACGACATTCCGGCCGACGCCAAGGCCGCTCAGATCACGCCGTCGGTGGTGTCGGACCGCTACATCCAGCTCACGCCCGTCTACAAGGGCGGGCCGAAGATGCCGCGCAACGCCACCATCCCGCGCGACCGCACGGCGACCCCGGTCGAGGTCGACCGGCTGTACAAGAGCATCCAGGAACTGTCGGATGCGTTGGGACCCAACGGCGCCAACAAGGACGGCGCGGTGAACGAGCTGGTCCGCACCGGTGCGGCGAATCTGACCGGAAACGGCGACGCGCTGGCCAACAGCCTGACCCAGCTCTCGCACGCCGCCCGGTATCTGTCCGATGCCCGTGGTGACATCTTCGACACGATCAAGAATTTGCAGGTCTTCGTGCACACCCTGGCGGTCAACGACCAGCAGGTGCGCGAATTCAACACGCAGCTGGCGGATCTGGCCGGATTCCTCTCCGGTGAGCGGGAAAACCTCGGGCAGGCACTGAATCTGCTGTCGATCGCCCTCGGCGATGTCGCCCGGTTCATCGACAACAACCGGGATCTGGTGGCCGACAACGCCGACGCGCTGACCAAGCTGACCCAGACGCTGGCCGACCAGCGCCAGGATGTGGCGAACGCGCTGCCGGTGCTGCCGCTGGCGCTGAGCAACCTGATCAACATTCACAACGGTGAATCCGGCACGCTGGACATGCGTGCCAACTTCACCGATCTGCAGAACCCGTTCGGCGCCGTCTGCAAGATGCTCGACCTCGGCCAATTGCGGCCGGGCGACCCGAAATTCGATGCGATCAGCCGGCAGATGCGCCCGATTCTGGATCAGTGCAAGGTGATCACCGATCAGATCAAGGACGGTGTGCAGACGCCGTCGCTGGTGTTGCCGTTCGGCATCCTCAGCGGTGAGAACATCCAGAAGACCCCGGCTCCCGGCAGCGTGCCGGGCACCCCGTCGGACCGGCAGCCGCCGTCGCAGCAGGAAGGTGGCCAGCGATGACGCCCTTCGCATTCCGCAGGACGGCCCGCGGACTGGGTGCCGTCGCGGTGGTCGGCGTGACCGCGGTGCTGGTGGGTTCGTGCTCGTCGGACGGTATCTACAGCGTGCCGCTGCCCGGCGGCGCCGATGTGGGTGACCACCCGATGCATATCGACGTGCGCTTCGACGACGTGCTGGATCTGGTGCCGCAGTCGGCGGTCAAGGTCGAGGGTGTGCCGGTGGGGCGGGTGGAGTCCATCGACGTCGCCCCGGACGGCTGGACCGCCAGCGTGCACACGGTGGTCAACTCGTCGGTGAAGCTGCCCGCCAACGCGCACGCCGAGGTGCGGCAGTCCAATCTGCTCGGTGAGAAATTCGTCGAGTTGTCCGCGCCGAAGGACGAGGCCTCGCCCGATCGGTTGAAGGACGGCGCGGTCATCCCCGTCGACCGGACCCGGCACGCGGTCGAGATCGAACAGGTTCTCGGTGCGCTGTCGCTGCTGCTCAACGGCGGTGGCGTGGCGCAGCTGCAGCCCATCGTGGTGGAACTGAACAAGGCGCTGGCCGGCCGGGAGAACCGGGTGCGGTCGCTGCTGGATCAGGCCGACACCCTCATCGACGGCCTCAACCAGCAGGTTGCCGATATCCAGCACGCGCTCGACAGCCTGGGCACGTTGTCCAGCCGGGTGGGGCAGCAGTCCGATCAGATCGGCAAGATCCTCGACGAGCTGCCGGCCGGTATCAAGATTCTCGACGAGCAGCGGCCGCAGCTGATCGGCTTGCTGAAGCAGCTCGACCGGGTCGGTCAGGCGGGCGTCGACGTGCTGGACCGGTCCAAGGACAACCTGATCCGCGATCTGCAGTCGCTGCGGCCGACGCTGCAGGAGCTGGGCCGTTCGGCGCCGGATCTGGTGACCGCCTTCCCCCTCATTCCGACTTACCCGTTCCCGGACGAGGCGATCAAATCGACCTTCGGTGGTTCGGTGAACACCTGGCTGTCGGTGGACACGCAGATCGGCGTCCTGATGTCGAATCTCGGTGTGGGCAAACCGGATCCGGTGTACATCCCGCCGAAGTACGGGCCGCCGGTGCCGGTGGATCCGACCAATCCGTATTACAACGGCAACGGCCCGCGGCCGGGCTGGCCGACGGTATCGCTGGTGCCGCTGCCGCCGACCGTGGTGGCGCCGGCCCCGGCCAAGCCGGGTGACCCGATCGGGTCGATTCTGGATCAGTTGGGAGCGAAGCCACGATGAGTAGATTGGTGCGCTACCAGCTGGTCGCCTTCGCGGTGATCGCCGTGCTCGGCGTGGTGTTCGTCGGCGCGAAGTACATCCACCTCGACCACATGCTCGGCTTCGGCCAGTATCAGGTGAAGGTGAAGGCGAAGACCACCGCCAATCTGTCCAAGGGCGCCGAGGTGACCTATCGCGGTGTGCCGGTCGGGCGGGTGGACTCGCTCGATGTCACCCCCGACGGCGTGATGATCTATCTGGAGCTGGATTCCGGGAAGCCGAAGGTCCCGGCCGGCGCCAAGGCCGTGATCGCCAACCGCTCGGCGATCGGTGAGCAGTACATGGATCTGGTGCCGGATACGGCGAAGGGGCCCTACCTGCGCGACGGCTCGGTCATCGACGGTGCCGAGACCCCGATTCCGGTCGAGGATCTGCTCGCCAGCGTCAACCACTTCTCGAGCACGACGGATCTGACGGCGTTGAGCACGACCGTCACCGAACTCGGTAAGGCCTTCGACGGACAGGGCGACAACCTGCGCATCCTCGTCGATTCGCTGAACAAGTTCTCCCAGACGGGAATCGGGGCGCTGCCGCAGACCGTGCAGTTGATCCGGGACGCTCAGACCGTACTCGGCACGCAAGCCGATCAGTCTCCGGCGATCCGGACCTTCAGCGACGGCCTGGATCGGCTCGCGGTGCAGCTGCGGGCCAACGATCCCGATATCCGGCGGTTGATCGGCACGGGCGCCGACGCCGGCGACCAGATCGGCAAGCTGCTCGATCAGAGCGCGCAGCCGCTGACCACGGATCTGTCGAATCTGCGGCTGCTGCTGCAGGCGGTGTCGCCGCAGACCTACACGCTGAAGCCGCTGCTGCAGATGCTGCCGCTGCTGTCGGTCGGTGGTTCGGCGACCGCGCCCGGCGACGGTACGACCCACTTCGGCCTGGTGCTGGAAACCAACAACCCACCGGCCTGTACCGTCGGGTACGAGGGAACTCAGCGCATTCTCGACCAGATGAAGGCGCAGAACCCCAATTTCGACGACACCCGTGACGATTTCCCGTTCAACACGGACGCGAAATGCACGGTGCCGTTCGGAAGTCCGACCGACGTCCGCGGCGGCGCGCGTGCGCAGTACGCCGATCCGAATGTCCCGCAGCCGTGGGATTCCAAGCCCAAGACCGATCCGGACAAGCTCAACCTGAGCCCCGTCGCCATCCAGCTGGCCACTCTCATCGGAGTGACTCCGAAGCGGTGAGGCGGGCACGGAGGCAAGTCCGGAAAACCGACGACGCTAGGGTGTCGCTGTGAGTTCTGATCTGCCCAACCCCTCCTCGCAACCTGCGGTGGAGCCGCCGGACGATGCCGAAAAGGCGGTAGCTGATCCGTCGCCGGCCGCCGCCCGGCCCAGCTCCTCGACGCTACGCACGGTCGTGACCTCGGTCGCGGCGGTGTGGCTGGTGGCGGCCCTGGTGCTGGCGGCCTGGTTCGGCGCCGGCTGGGTGCGCGCGATGTGGTTCACCGACGGTCCGCGCGCCGATGCGCGCGATACCGCGCTGGATGCGGCCCGGCAGGCGGCGATCAACCTCACCTCGATGAATCCCAGCGATGTCGAGGGGTCGATCACCACCATGCGGTCCTCGATGACCGGCGACATGCTGACCCAGCTCAACGAGAACCACGACCGCATCAAGGATGCCGCCGAGAAGTCGAAGACCAAGATCGACAGCAAGGTGCTGGGCGCGGCGCTGAGCTCGCTGGACAGTGAGCGCGACAAGGCCTCGGCGATCGTGGTGCTGAAACTCACGCAGACCGCGCCCAACGTTCCGGTGCAGTCCTTCCGGGCCACCTGGACGCTGGATATGAAGAAGGACGGCGACACCTGGAAGGCCGAGCAGGCCAATTCGCTCGGCCAGCTGGTGTCGCTGGACACCCCCGGTCCCGCCGGGGCGGCACAGCCGCCCGCGAACGGAAACGCCGCGCCGGCGCCGGCGCCCGCGAATCCGTCCGAGGCGCCCGCCCCCCAGCCGGGATCGTAGGAGAGGTACACCGATGGCATCCCGTCCGCCGATCAACAAGGTTTCCCCCCGGCTCACACCCGGCGATCGCTCGTCCGACGCCGCCGATCGCACGATCCGGCGTCGCGGCGCGGCCGATCGCGCCGCATCCGGCGGGAAGTCCGCCAAGCCCGCCGGTAAGTCCGCCAAAGCCAAATCACGCACCAAGACCGTGCGCGCGGGTGCCGCGGGCACCCGCCCGGCCCCGCCGGTGGCGTCGCGCCGGCCCCGGAAGTTGCCCCGCCCCGGTCGGTTGCCGCGGCCCGCATTGGCCACCTGGGGTCTGGCCGCGGGACTGATCGTGGCGAGCCTGCTGCTGACGGCGTTCGCCGTGGTCGCGGCCTTCAAGCCGGGGGTGGACGACGGCAACAAGGCCTTCGTCGACACCAAGGCCACCCAGGAAGTGACCGCAGCTGCCGACAACGCGCTCAAAACGGTCTATTCCTACGACGTGAAGACCGTCGGCGGCTACAAGGACGCCGTGCACAAGGTCGTCACAGGCAAGATGCGCGGCGATTTCGACAAATTCGCCGATACGACGATCTCCGCGATTCAGCAGGCGCAGTCGACCGCGCAAGCCACTCCCGATCCGATCGGTGTGACTTTGCTCACTGATGATCGGGCGGAACTGCTGGTGAATCTGACCGTCAGCGCGACCAAGAACGGCGCTCCGCAGGAGAGCGCCTCGGGTCCGATCGTGTTGCACATGCAGAAGGTGGACGGTCACTGGCTGGCGAGCGAGATCGCCGACCGTTGAGTGGCCCAGACGGATTCGGAAGTATGTTCGAGCCCGTCACCTGCGGAATCTTCCCAGCTCAGCGGCGGATATTCGCCCGCGTGACGGTGTGATTCGCCAGCGCCACAGGGGATCTCGCAGTTATCGAGGTGGTCTCGCCACTTGACGACTTACGTCCGAACCGTCACGCTATTCACAACAGCGGCAGCTGTGACAGGGTCGAGTACCCAGGTCGAGGCGCCGCCGGAGACTCGAACGCAGCCAGCGGAAGCGGGTCCGGCGCGCCGAACATCCGGAACTCGGTTCGGATGGTACTTTGACACCCCTTCTTCGTGGGTGTAGGTTTGGACTTTGCGCTGGCTGCCTCCTGTCCATTCCTTGATCGCATCACGAAAGTTCCACCGTTGAGGTGTTACTTCCGTTGTTTGCTGTTCGGGTTTTGTCCGGGTTGTAACCAGCAGAACTCGTAGCAGACAAGCGACGGTCGCTTGGTGTCTTGTACGTACAGGCACCGGGCGACGCGCGTGAGGTGCTGGAAGGACGCATCTTGGCAGTCTCCACCCAGACCAAGGCCGGTATTCCCGGAGCCCCGAAGCGGGTGTCTTTCGCGAAGATTCGTGAGCCCTTGGAGGTTCCGGACCTTCTCGATCTACAAACCGAATCGTTCGCGTGGCTGGTCGGTGCCCCCGATTGGCGTGAGCGGGCCATCGCCCGGGGCGACGCCAGCCCGGTCGGTGGGCTGGAGGAGGTGCTCGAGGAGCTCTCGCCGATCGAGGACTTCTCCGGTTCGATGTCCCTGTCCTTCTCCGATCCGCGCTTCGAAGAGGTCAAGGCCTCGATCGATGAGTGCAAGGACAAGGACATGACCTACGCGGCGCCGTTGTTCGTGACCGCGGAGTTCATCAACAACAACACCGGTGAGATCAAGTCTCAGACGGTATTCATGGGTGATTTCCCGATGATGACCGACAAGGGCACGTTCATCATCAACGGCACCGAGCGCGTGGTCGTGTCGCAGTTGGTGCGTTCGCCGGGTGTGTACTTCGACGAGTCCATCGACAAGGGCACCGAGAAGACGCTGCACAGCGTCCGTGTCATCCCGTCGCGCGGTGCGTGGCTGGAATTCGATGTCGACAAGCGCGACACCGTCGGTGTGCGTATCGACCGCAAGCGTCGTCAGCCGGTCACCGTGCTGCTGAAGGCGCTGGGCATGACCACCGAGGAGATCACCGAGCGTTTCGGTTTCTCCGAGATCATGCTGTCGACCCTGGAGAAGGACAACACCGCCGGCCAGGACGAGGCGCTGCTCGACATCTACCGCAAGCTGCGTCCGGGCGAGCCGCCGACCAAGGAGTCCGCGCAGACCCTGCTGGAGAACCTGTTCTTCAAGGAGAAGCGCTACGACCTGGCTCGTGTGGGCCGCTACAAGGTCAACAAGAAGCTGGGCGTCAACGCCGGCGAGCCGATCACCGGTTCGACGCTGACCCGCGAGGACATCGTCGCCACCATCGAGTACCTGGTGCGTCTGCACCAGGGCGACAACTCGATGACCGTGCCCGGCGGCGTCGAGGTCCCCGTCGACGTCGACGATATCGACCACTTCGGCAACCGTCGCCTGCGTACCGTCGGCGAGCTGATCCAGAACCAGCTGCGCGTCGGCCTCTCGCGTATGGAGCGGGTCGTGCGTGAGCGCATGACCACCCAGGACGTCGAGGCCATCACCCCGCAGACCCTGATCAACATCCGCCCGATCACGGCGGCGATCCGGGAGTTCTTCGGCACCTCGCAGCTGTCGCAGTTCATGGACCAGAACAACCCGCTGTCGGGTCTGACCCACAAGCGTCGTCTGTCGGCGCTGGGCCCGGGTGGTCTGTCCCGTGAGCGCGCCGGCCTGGAAGTCCGCGACGTGCACCCCTCGCACTACGGCCGCATGTGCCCGATCGAGACCCCGGAAGGCCCGAACATCGGCCTGATCGGTTCGCTGTCGGTGTACGCGCGGGTCAACCCGTTCGGCTTCATCGAGACCCCCTACCGCAAGGTGGAGAACGGCCGCGTCACCGACGAGGTCAAGTACCTGACCGCCGACGAGGAGGACCGGCACGTCCGGGCCCAGGCGAACTCGCCCGTCGACGCCGACGGCAACTTCCTCGACGACCGCGTGCTCGCCCGCCGTGGTAACGAGGAGATGGAATTCGTCTCCCCGGCCGAGGTCGATTACATGGACGTCTCCCCGCGCCAGATGGTGTCGGTGGCGACGGCGATGATTCCGTTCCTGGAGCACGACGACGCCAACCGTGCCCTGATGGGCGCGAACATGCAGCGTCAGGCCGTGCCGCTGATCCGTTCCGAGTCGCCGCTGGTCGGCACCGGTATGGAGCTGCGTGCCGCGGTGGACGCCGGCGACGTCGTCGTCAACGAGAAGCCGGGTGTGGTGGAAGAGGTTTCGGCCGACTACATCACCGTCATGCACGACGACGGCACTCGTAAGAGCTACCGGATGCGGAAGTTCGCCCGCTCCAACCAGGGCACCTGCGCCAACCAGCGTCCGATCGTGGACGAGGGCCAGCGGGTCGAGCACGGCCAGGTTCTGGCG
>NZ_LZML01000134.1:0-19103 GCF_001665695.1 Nocardia sp. 852002-51101_SCH5132738
GCTGCAAACCGGCACCCCATACCGACCCGAAATCAGGGGCGTCGCGGCTTGACAACATCATTGAGAATCCCCCTTCGGAATCGTCTCACCACATGCTACCCGCGGTTGTCCGTCCGGTGCGGCATGCGTTGCGGCGGAGGCCGTTCGGCGAGGTGTCAGTCGCCGGACTTGTGCGCCACGGCGAAGACTCGCCGGAACGGCAACCAGGTCGTTCCGTCCGCGCGCTGGGGGTAGGCGGCGCGCAGGAGTGGGGCGAGTTGCGCGGTGAACTCCGTCCATGCGTCGTCGTCGAGCGCGCTTCGGACCGGTCGCAGGGCGGTTCCGGTCACCCATTCGAGGACCGGATCGTTGCCGGTCAGCCGCTGCAGATAGGTGGTTTCCCAGGCGTTGACCGTGCATCCGGCGGCGGTGAGCAGCCTCGCGTAGCCGCTCGGATCGAGGACGTCGCGCGGTTGCAGGATGCCGCTGGCTTCCAGGCGCGGCCGCCATTCCTCGCGTGCGGCGAGTTCGCGGATGGCGACATGGGAGGGCGCGTCGAAGTTGCCCGGCACCTGCAATGCCAGCCAGGCCCCGGCCGGCAGCGCCGCCACCCATCGCGGCAGCAGTTCGGTATGCGTCGGCACCCACTGCAGCACCGCGTTGGTCACCACGACGTCGGTATCGGGTGCGGGCTGCCACTCCTCGGCGGAGCGCACTTCGGCGTCGATACCGGATTCCCGTGCGGCCGCGACCATTTCGGGCGAGGAATCGAACGCGTCGATCCGCGCCTTCGGCCACCGCTGAGCGAGCACGCCGGTCAGCTGCCCGGGCCCGCACCCCAGGTCGACCACCCGGCGTGGATTCTCGGCGTCGATACGCGCGATCAGTTCGAAGAACGGCCGCGAGCGGTGGTCGCCGAAACTACGGTACTTCTCGGGATCCCACATGAGCTGCTCCCACTCGCCGGAGGTGCTAAACCGTACAAACGTTATGTTAGCGCGTGGTGGCGCTTCCGGTGCGGCGGTGAGTCGGAGATCAACGCCTCGAGCGACTCCGGCCGCGTCGGCACTGGCAGCCGGCTCTGCCACGGCCGCGATCGCCTCGTCCCAGCGGGTGCGCCGGATTGGCGCTGACGTGGGTCGTCTCGCCGGGTTCAGAAGTAGGTGCCGGCGAACGGGGCCGAGGTGGTGGCGAACAGGTCATCCGCGTCTTCGATTGCGCCGCTGCGGTTTTCGCGCACCCGACCGGCGAGGGCCAGGTGCTGCCAGGTGGATCCGCCGAGGTAGACCGCGGCGAGGGCGGCCACGTCGGTGGTGAGATCGGCGGGGGCGTCGACGCGGGTGACGGCGTCGGCGGTGATCCGGTAGGAGCCGGTGTTGGCGGGCAGGATGTCGTCGGTCACCGCGAGGACCACCGCCGGTGCCTCGCGGTAGCTGCGGCGTCCCAGCGCCGCGGGGACATCGACGAGCCGCAGCCAGGTCTCGTCGTGCACGCCGGCGACGGTGACCACGCGCTCATCGGTGAACAGATGCCGCAGCGGGCTGTCCACCGGCGCGAAGGTCACCACGATCCGGTCCACGATGTCGTGGGTCAGCAGATGCCGCAGCAGTCCGCGATAGGCCGCGGGCGTGGTGGCCACCCAGTCGTCGACGACGATGGTGCGCTGCGGATTGCGCGGCCAGCCGGTGCTGTCCGAGGGGCGGTAGCGCAGGAATCCGTCCTCGGCGCCGGGGTCGCCGTGCACCACCGTCCAGCCGGCGTTGCCTGCGACCAACTCCTGGAAACGCCACCAATACGGCGGCCGGTCGATCGCGCCGTTCCATGAAATATCAGCGGCCGCATAGATTTTCGCCAGCATCTCCCAGCGGTTCCCGGCGTCGAGGTAGCGCACCGGCCCGCCCTGGGGAACGGTGTCGCGCAACCGGGCCTGTCGCCGATCCACCTCGAGCGTCGCGTACGAGCCGGCCACACCGTAGCCGAACCGCTCGTAGATCCCGCCCTGAGTGGCGCGCAGACTCGCGACCACTTCACCGCGCTCGGCGATATCGGCGAGCTGACGCCGCAGCAGCGCGCTCACCACACCCCGGCGCGTGTGGGTCGGCAGCACGCCGACATGTGTGACGGCCGCGTGCGGAAGACGTTGTCCGCCGGGCACCGCCAGCCAACTGCTGTAGGAGTCGACGGCCCCGACGAGCTGCCCGTCCAGGCGCGCCCCGAGCGTGCGCCCCGGCTCGACCAGTCCGTCGGCGCCGTCCGGCAGCGGCGGCAGCCCGAGCATCGCGGTACGGAAGATCTCTCCCGCCGCACGTACCTCATCGGCGTCGGTCAGCGTCACGAGTTCGACGGCTGGGCCGCTGGTCATTCATCACCTCCGAGGACGGGCCGGGCACTCCGTGCGCCGCGCTTCCCGGACCACGCTAGCGGGCCGCTGCCGGGAATCAGCGCGATGCGGACCGGCAGGGCGGCCGGATGTTCTGGTGGCACCGCCGCGTCGCAGCTGCTCGGCGATGAATTCCGCGGTCCCGAACCGTGCTCGGCCTCAGCCTGCCGCCGCCATCGCTCGCCATGCCTTTCTGGCGCGGGATCGGGCTCGCGGAGCGGCGTATTCGATGCGCCGGCGCGCCTCGGAGGCGCTGATTCGCAGGAGATCACTCAACAGCTCCGCTGTGTCCCGGTAGCCGGTGTCGGCGGCGAGACCGCGGCGCTCGGCCTCGGCGACGGCCGCGACCATGGCCGCACCCAATCGACGCCGGCGGCGTTCGGTTTCGACGAGGGTGCGCAGCAAGTCGACATCGGCCAGGTCCGACCAGCTCTATGCCGGAGCATTCGGTGCCAATGCAGTCGAATGTGTGTTCACGCCGGCTAGCGTAGCGCATGCTCGAACGTTTGTTCGATAATCGGTTCGGCCAGCGCGTCGAACTTTGCGGCAGCGTCGCGTGGTTTGCGTTCCGGGCTCATCGAGCTGGGAAGTCGGTGGCCGAGTTCACCGCGGTGCTCGACGTGCGCGGCGCCGTCGCTGGAGGCCGGGGTGTACGCCGGGAGGAAGGCCGGCGTGGGCGGCGATGCGTTGAAGGAGCGGAAGGAGCTGAGCTCGCTCGCTCTCGTCGAGCGGTGCGAGAACTTCCGATTCCAGTGCGTCGGCCTCGGATTGCATCGACTCGAGTACCTCGCGGGCATTGTCGGTGAGGTGGACCGCGTGCGCGCGCCGGTCGGCCGGATGCGGCTGCCGGGTCACCAGTGCGCGTTCCTCGAGCTCGTCGACGAGTCCCACCATCGCGTTGCGGTGGACCCGCAGCAGATCCGCGAGTTCTTGCTGGCTGCGGCCATCCGCAACGGCCAGTTGGGTGAGGACTGCGAAGTGGGCCGGGTCGAGATCCAATCGCGCCAGCTGCTCGGTGAGCTGGTACGACACGTGAAAACCGATCTGCGACAACAGGAATGCCGCGCGTGAGTCCAGCGGCCGGTTCGTCATGACAACTACACTAGCAATCCAACATTATTGCCATATAAGCGTATTGACAAAAAACGTGATTGTCACTCAATATGACAATATGACAAATCCCAGCATTCCCTTCGTCCCTGACACCGACGCGCCGGTCACAGTGATCAACACGATGTCGGTCCCCGCGGCGCAGCGGGACCTGTTCCTGCAACGCTGGCGTGACAGCGCCCAGTACATGGCGGCCGCCGCCGGTTTCCGCCGAACCCGGATGTTCCAGGCGGCCGGCGCGGCGGCCGAGGTGATCTTCGTCAACGTCGGGGATTGGGACAGCGGCACCGCCTTGCGTAACGCACTGGGCACTGCGGAATGGCGTGAATTGACGCTGCGGATCCAGAACGATCTCGACCTCACCGCACGGCCGATGATCTTCCATCTCACCGTCGAATTGGGACCTGGCGACGTGCTGTCCCGGTAGGCCGGATGGCTTGTCGGACAACGGTTCACCGCCTGGGTGTCCCAGGAGAACAACCATGTCACACCGCAGGGCACCCAGGCTCAGCAGGCCGACGCGCAGCGCCCACCGCATAGCTGTCGGCCTGACCACTCCACCTTCGAACGACCGCACAATATTTCGCGAACGAGGACTCGATGAAACAGCTCTACTGGGCCGCCGTCGGCTACACTGCATTGGGACTGCCGTCGGGCCTGGTCTATCGCGAACTCACCAAGGCCCATCAGTTCACCGGCAAGACCGAACTCGCCGTAGTCCACACTCACCTGCTGGCGTTGGGAACACTGTTCTTTCTGATCGTCCTGGTGCTCGAACATCAACTCGCCCTGTCGAACACCCGCGCCTATCGCTGGTTCTTCGCGGTCTACAACATCGCTGTCCTCTGGACCGTGGCCTGCATGACGATCATCGGTTCCCGGACCGTCCTCGGGTACGGCGAATCCATGCCACTGGCGGAGCTGGCCGGCGTCGGTCACGTCCTGCTGACCATCGGATTCGTGCTGTTCTTCGTCGCCGTGCACCAGGCCATCACGACCCGCCGCGAGGAGGTGGTACCCGCCTGACCTATCGGTGACGTCCGGGGTGGATGCTCGGGCTGGTGTCGCGCGGACGCCAACGGCCCGAGATGGTCTCGGGCCGTTGGTCTTCGGGCTGTCGCATGTGGCTGTCATGCGGGGCGACTTCGCCGCTACTTGATCGAGTTGGCCAACCGGTCGGCGTAAGGGGCGGTGAATCGTCCGACGATGGGCAGCGCTGCGCGGACACCGCCGGTGTTGTTCGCCTGGACCATGGCCATGATCCAGACGACGACCGTGAAGACCGCGACGACGAGTCCGGCGAGGCTGAAGAGGATGCCCAGGGCTCCGAGGAGCGAGCCGAGGATGCTGAGGACGATATTCAGCACCGACACCGCCCCGAAGAAGACGATCGATTGGGAGGCATGGAATTTCACATCGGGATCGTGCCTTCCGATGAAGAGGAAGATGATTCCGGTGAGCCAGCCCAGCGCGTACGACAGGATCGCGCTGGTCTTCTTGTCCAGGCCGGCGGACTGCGGTTGGTTCGCGGGAGGTT
Organism: Nocardia sp. 852002-51101_SCH5132738; assembly: GCF_001665695.1. Lineage (NCBI taxonomy): Bacteria > Bacillati > Actinomycetota > Actinomycetes > Mycobacteriales > Nocardiaceae > Nocardia > Nocardia sp. 852002-51101_SCH5132738. The sequence goes on from NZ_LZML01000134.1 coordinate 5,007, forward strand.
GAGAAAATGTCATGGGGTGAGTAGACGCCGCGCGCGCCTCCTACCGATCCCAACTTTCCCTGCGGACCCTGCCGTCAACCGATAGTTGACGGGCGCGTGAGCGTCAACCTATGTTTGACGAGTCGAATCGCGGTGGACAGGAGGAACCAGATGCCGGAAGCGCCCATTGTCACCGGCGTTGCGGCCAGTCGTGGTGTTGTCGCCGGCCCGGTCCGGCTGGTGCGCGGTGTCGACGACTTCGACGTGGTGGAGCCGGGCGATGTCATCGTCTGTCGCGTGACAGATCCGTCGTGGACAGCGCTTTTCGGTGTTGCCGCCGCGGTGGTGACCGAAACCGGGGGAATTCTGTCCCATGCGGCAATCGTCGCCCGCGAGTTCGGGATTCCAGCCGTGGTGGCGGCCGAGGGGGCGATGGAGACCCTGGCGAATCATCGGAACATCTCGGTCGATGGAACCAAGGGACACGTTCATGCCGCTCGCTCGACCCACCATTGACGTCGCTTCCCCAGACATGGCTGCTCGATACGAAAGGGAAGTCCGCGATGACGCACGTTTCACGCAGTTCGCTGCTCGCGTTGCACGCAATTCGCCTCGGCGGGTTCGTTGATACGCACGCGGCGGCCGACCGATACCGAATGCCTGTCGACCTCACCGAGTCGCACATGCGGGACTTCCGGGAGTGCGGTTGGATCAGCTGCTTCCGTTTCGGGACGGACGCGGGGTGGTCGCTCACCGAGAGCGGACGTGCGCAGAACGAGCGGCAACTCGCCGAGGAGCTTTCCGAGTGTGGGGCGAAAGCGTTGGTGGAAGGCGTCTATCGCATGTTTCTCCCGCTCAGCGCACGGTTGGTGCAGGCGTGCACCGCCTGGCAACTGACCATCCTTCCCAATGGCAGCATGCAGGACAACGACCACCGGGACGCACAGCGGGACAGGCCGATCCTTGCCGAACTGGAAAGCCTCGCAAAGGAATTGGTTCCGTTGACGAATACTCTCACCGAACGGCTCGCCCGGTTCGCCGGTTACGACACTCGATTCGCCGCGGCCCTGTCCCTGGCCGCCGATAATCCCGAGATGGTCACCGGAACCGAACACGACTCGGCCCACCGAGTGTGGTTCGAACTGCACGAAGATCTCATTGCCACGCTCGGTATCGACAGGGCATTACCGTCCTAGACGAGTAAGTCCGAAGCCTCGATCAGTGGTCGAACGCGATCCAGGAGCGGGTGACCGGTTGTCCTGTGCCGTACTCGGTGAGCGGCTGCTCGAACTCCGTGCTGCTACGCCGGTCGCTCGAATTTGCCCTCCTGAAGGCCGGTGGTGAAGGCGTCCCATTCACAGGGGGTGAAGAGAAGCGCTGGGCCGATGGGGTTTTTGGAGTCGCGAACTCCGACCGCACCGTTGGTGAGGTGCGCTACCTCCACGCACTCTCCGCCGTCGCGGCTTCGGCTGCTTTTGAACCACTTCGCGGATGACGTTTCGGTACTGACGCTCTGTACTCCTGTTCGATCTTCTCCAGCAGAGCCCTTGACTCCGCTTCGTCCAGCGCCACAGCGGCGATGTCGGACAGCGCCTGTCGGTACCCCTCGATCTCGGTTGGCTTGTCCAGGTACAGGGTTCCGGCGTAGCCCTCGATGTATACCACCGGCGGTTGTGTCAGCGCCGGGTTCAAGTGTTGCGGAAATTGTTCCTCCGGCTCGGAGGCTGCGCGAGCGTGCCGCCGCGCGCGGCATCCGGCACGACCCGACCGGTAGCGAGCTGCCGGTGGCGACGGGCGCGGACCTCGGCACCCTGCTGAGCGTGCTGTACGGGCTGGTCGCCGATATGCGGGAACAGGGGTAGGCGGTGCCGGACGACAGGACCAGATGCACCGAGGTGAACGGCCTGGAAGCGGTGTGGACGATGAAGAAGACCCGGCATATCGAGATCAGTCAGGCGCGCGACACGACCATTGGCGAGGTGATCGAGTATGCGCCGGGCAGCGATCTCGCCGCCGCCGCACGAGAACAAACGCGGACTGGTAGTGCCGTCCGGAACGCTCGTCGCGGTGACGTGCCTGCGGTGGCGGCCGCTTCGGTGACCGCCGGAGCCGACAGTCCGCACACCCCGAATTTTTCGTGCAAACCTCGACGGAATTGCGCGAAAACCGCCGAAACCGGCCAGGTTTGCACGATCTGTTCGGCCGTCAAAGGCTGTGCGCGTCGATCCGGGGAACCGACACCGGCGAGAACGGGGATCACCGAGCCGGATTCCATTCACTCCGATCCGGATCCGCGACGCGCACGGCAGGCGTTGTTACCGTCGCTCCCATGGATTTGCAGCTGAGCGGTAAGCGGGCCATCGTCACCGGCGGCAGTAAGGGGATCGGGCTGGCCGTCGCGCGCGGACTCGCGGCCGAGGGCGTGGACGTGGTGCTCGCCGCCCGATCCGCGGAACCGCTCGCGGCGGCCGCGCAGGCACTCGCCCGGGAGAGCGGACGGAGGATCGTGGCGGTGCCCACCGACACCGGTGACGACGAGCAGGTGCGGGCACTGGTCGAGCGCACCGTGGCGGAGCTGGGTGGGGTCGACATCCTGGTCAATGCCGCGGCCACGCCGTGGAGTGCCGGCTCGCCCGCGGATCTGAATGCCACCAGCGACGACATCGTGCGCCGTGAGGTCGAGATCAAGGTCCTCGGCTATCTGCGCACCGCCCGCGCCGTCGCGCCGCATCTGATCGCGCAGGGCTGGGGGCGAATCGTCAACATCAGCGGACTCGGTGCGCGGCAAGCGAATTCGATCGCCCAGACGGTGCGCAACGTCGGCGTTTCCGCCCTGACGAAGAATCTCGCGGACGAACTCGGCCCGCACGGGATCAACGTGACGGTCGTGCACCCGGGGCTGACCCGGACCGAACGACTCACCGCACGCCTGGCCGCCCAGGCCGCTGAATCCGGTGCCACTGTCGAAGAATTGGAGGCCGGTCTGGCCGCCAACTCGATCCGCCGGGTGATCGACGCCCGCGAGGTCGCCGACGTCGTCACCTTCCTGGCCTCGCCGCGCAGCATCGCGATCACCGGCGATGCCGTCGCGGCCGGCGGCGGCGTGCCGGGACCCGTGTATTACTGACGCGAAACCGCCTCGCACGCAGATCTTTTCAGCCGCGATCGCGCTCGCACGCGGCGAGGAAATCGTCGACGATGCGGGCACAGTCGTCGCGTCCGGCGCGGCCGATGCCGGTGAGCCGCACGAAGACGATCGGCCCGACGAGCTGCGCCAGCACCGCCGTGAGCTCCCGGTCGCCGAGCAGTGCGCGTGCCCGCGGGTCGTCGAACAGTTCGTCGAACGGGCGGCGATAGGTGTCGATCAGATGAGTGCGCAGCGAACCGGCCCGCACGCCCTCGCCGTGCGCCTGCGCGTCCCCGGTCGCCAGCCACGCCAGCGTGGTCAGATGCAGCGGGACGTCGTTGATCGCCGCGGCCTGCCGGGTGAGCAGTTCGATCAGCCGCTCGCGCAGGGGACCCGCGTCCGGGATCTCGACCACCGGCGGCATCAGCTCTTCCAGCGTCGCGGTACGCAACTGTGCCACCGTGTCGAAATGCCGGTACAGCGTGGTGCGCGCGACGCCCGAACGCCGCGTCACCGCATCGATGGTGACCGCGTCGAGTCCGCCGTCGCGCAACAGCTCGGCCGCGGCGGTCAGGAGGCGGCGACGCGAGCGCGCCTTGCGCGGATCGTCCTCGGATCCCATCCCGGCAGTCGATGTCATGGTCTCAGGATTCCTCCTCGGCAAGATCGACGGCCGCACGGGACAGAAACGATACTGTGAGTAGCATAGCGAAACTGAAAGTATCGTTTCTCGGGAGGCGCGATGAACGCAACCAAGACCGAGCTCGTTCCCGGGCGCACCCGATGGGTGATCGTGGTGTCCTGCCTGGCCATCGCGCTGGTCGTCGCGTCGATGGCCGCGCTCTACACCGCCCTGCCGCAGATCGCCTCGGCGACCGGTGCCACGCAGTCCCAATTGACCTGGATCATCGACGGTTACACGCTGGCGCTGGCATGTCTGGTACTGCCTGCCGGCGCTCTGGGCGACCGCTACGGCCGCCGCATCGTCATGATCATCGGGCTGGCGGTGTTCGCGATCGCCTCCGCGATCCCGCTGGTGGTCCACGGCCCGGAATGGCTGATCGGCTCGCGAGCGATCGCCGGAGTGGGTGCGGCACTGGTGATGCCGTCGACGCTGTCGCTGCTCACCTCCGGGGTGGAACCGGATCGCCGCAATGTCGCGGTCGGCATCTGGGCGGGCACGGTCGGCGGCGGCGCGGTCATCGGCATCCTGGGTTCCGGAGTGCTGCTGTGGCGCTGGTCGTGGCTGTCGATCACGCTCGCGATGGCGATTTCGGGTGCGATTCTGGCGGTCGCGGCGTGCACCGTTCCCGAATCGCAGGACGGCGAGCACGCGCGCTTCGATCCCTGGGGAGCGGTGAGCGGGGCGGGCGCGGTGGGCCTGATCGTGATCGCGGCGCTCGAGGCCCCGCAACGCGGCTGGACCGATCCGCTGGTGCTGGGCGCTGTGGTCGCCGGGCTGGCGGTCGGCGCGGCCTTCGCAGTGATCGAATTGCGTGCCCAGCACCCGCTTCTGGATGTGCGGCTGTTCGCCGGGCGGGGTTTCGGCGCCGGGACGCTGTCGGTGGCGGTGCAGTTCCTGGTTTCGTTCGGGCTGTTCATGGTGATCGTGCAGTTCTTCCAATTGATCCTGGGCTATTCGCCGCTGCTGTCGGCGGTCGCGATGGCGCCGATGATCGTGCCGATGGTGGCTCTGTCGGTGATCGCGCCGTGGCTGGCGCAGCGGTTCGGACTGCGGCTGCCCACCACGGTCGGTCTGGTCGTCGTCGGAATCGGCCTGTTGTGCCTGTCGCGGTTGACGGCCGCGAGCACGTTCGTGGATGTGCTGTGGCCGCTGCTGATCATGAGCACCGGCCTCGGCCTGGCCGCGGCGCCGGCCACCGCGGCGATCGTGGACGGGGCGCCGGCGGACAAACAGGGGGTGGCGGCCGCGGTGAACGACGCCGCTCGCGAGATGGGCGCCGCGCTGGGGATCGCCCTGGCCGGCAGCGTGCTGGCGGCCGGTTACAGCCACCGCATCGCCGAGATCGCCGACCGGATTCCCGAACCGATCCGCGGGCCCGTCACCGGCTCGCTCGCGGGCGCGCTGGCCGTGACCGAACGCATCGGCCCGCAGGCGAAACCGCTTGCGGACCAAGCGAAATTCGCCTTCGCGCACGGGTTGCACCAGGCCACCCTCGTGCTCGGGGTGGTGACGCTGGTGATCGCGACGATCCTCGGAGTGTGGGCACCCTCTCGCGTGCGATCCGGTGCCGAATCGGAGGGTGCCGAAACGGCCGGGGCCGAATCCGCCGGCGCCGAATCGGCTGCCGGAGCAGGGCAGCGCTGATTCGGTGTGTCGGGGCCGGCGTCACCGCGCCGGAGTAGGAAGGCGTGTTGTGATGGACGCGGGCCGGCCCGGCGTCGGCCACGCGCGGGCGTGGGTGTCGGTCCGCGCGGCGGAAGTCGAATCGAGGAGCGGCGATGGCGCAGGTGAATGTGGCGGTGATCGGATACGGATTGTCCGGAGCGGTCTTTCACGCTCCACTGATCGCCGCCGACCCTCGGCTCCGGATGGCCGCGGTGGTGACCTCCTCGCCGGAACGAGCCGACCAGGCGCGCGCCGACCACCCCGGCGTACGGGTATTCGCAACAGTCGACGAGTTGTTCTGCGCCGCAACGGATATCGATCTGGTGGTGATCGCGAGCCCCAACCGCACCCACGAACCACTGACGCTGCGGGCCGTGGCGGCCGGGCTGCCGGTGGTGGTCGACAAACCCTTCGCCCTGACCGCCGTCGAGGGCGAGGCGATGATCGAGGCCGCTCGACGGGCCGGCGTCATGCTGACGGTCTTTCAGAATCGGCGCTGGGACAGCGACTTTCGCACGGTGCGCCGGCTGATGACCGACGGCGCGCTGGGCGAGGTGCGCCGCTTCGAATCCCGCTTCGAACGCTGGCGCCCGCACACCAAGGGCGGGTGGCGAGAGGTCGGTGGCGCCGACGAAGGCGCCGGCATCCTCTACGACCTCGGCAGTCACCTGATCGACCAGGCGCTCGACCTGTTCGGCCCGGTCGAGGACGTCTACTGTGAGCTCGACGCCCGCCGTCCCGGTGTGCTGGCCGACGACGATGCCTTCGTGGCGCTCACCCATGCCTCGGGTGTGCGGTCGCATCTATGGATGAGTGCTGTTGCGCCACAGCTGGGCCCGCGCTTGCGGGTGCTCGGCTCCGAGGCCGGGTATGTGTGTTACGGACTGGATCCGCAGGAGGCGGCACTGCGAGCCGGTCGTCGTCCCGGCGACGGACAGTCTTGGGGGAGTGTCGATCCCGTCGACTGGGGTCAGCTCGGCGCCGAAGGCGATCTGCGCCTGACCCCCAGCGAACCCGGGGCCTATCCGGATTTCTACGCCGGGGTCGCCGCCGCCCTGCTGGACGGCGGCGAACCGCCGGTGGACCCCGCCGATGCCGTGGCGGCCCTGCGCGTCATCGAGCGGGCGCGCGCGGTGGCGGCTCGATGAACGCCCGTCAGGGTTTGCGGGCGACACCGCCGTAGGCGGCGATGTCGGCGGCGCGGCCGACCTCACGGGAATCGGGCTGCCACTGCGTGATGCAGGTGAAGCCGGGATCGACGAGCTCGAGTCCGTCGAAGGCCGCGGCGATCTCGGCGCGCGTGCGCGGATAATACGGCGTGCCACCGGTTTTCGCGTATTCGGCGCACAGGTCGACATACGGTTGGCTGTCGTCGGTGCCGTCCCAGAGCACCAGATAACTACCGGACGGCACCGCCGCCAGCACCGTGCGAACGATGCGCAGCATGTCCTCGTAACTGCGGGCGTGACCGAGCACGCCCATGAACATGACGACCACCGGCTCCTGCAGATTCAGGATGGCGTGCGCCTCGGCGATGATCTTCTCCGGCTCGTGGAAATCGGCGTTGACGTAGGTCGTCACACCCTCCGGAGTGGTGCTGGTCAGTAGCGCGCGAGCGTGGGCGAGAACCAGCGGATCGTGGTCGACGTAGACCACCTTGGCATCGGGCGCGACGCTCTGGGCGACCTCGTGGGTGTTCTGCATCGTCGGCAAACCGGTACCGATATCGAGGAATTGCCGGATTCCGGCCTCGCCGGCCAGATGGCGCACCGCCCGGATCAGGAATTGCCGCGACTGCACCGCCATGGTCGCGATATCCGGATCGATCTGCAGACTCGCCTCACCGACAGCGCGATCGACCTCGTAATTGTCCTTGCCGCCCATCCAGAAATTCCAGATGCGCGCCGAGTGCGGAATATCGGTGCGGATCTGCGCCGGATCGTCGATGGCCATATGTGCTGAGCTCCCCGTAGGTGTGGGCGCCGCCGAACCGCGCGGCATCTCGTCGGTGCGAACTACGCGATTATAAACCTCCGCGCAACGGTTGTGCCGGAATATGTTGCAGGGCCGAGATATTCGGACCCGCAGTGGGGGAGCGCGTGTGCGGCGCGGGCGACCATGTGCGACGGCTCGTGTGCGGCAACGTCGTTCGCGGGGAACTCGACAGCGACGACTGGTTAGCTAAGAATGTGCTAGTTGGCTCGGTTTTGTTGGTGGCGGATGTTGGGGAGTATGTCTGACACGCGCCTTCGGATAGGTGGAAGCCTTGCGCGCCGCGACACTAATCAAGCGTCCAATCTGGAACGTTGTCCACATCGGCACTCGAGTTCGGCGGCTGCCATTCCATCCGCGCGATCGGGTATTTAGGAATTACGCCCCCCGGCACGTAAGGTTGCCGATCGGTTACTGAGTATCTCGTCTCACATGGAGGTGGTAGAGGGCTTGCACAGCACAGTGGTCGTCGTCGGGTCCGGATTCGGGGGGATAGGCATGGGAACGGCGCTACGGCGCACGGGGATGGACGATTTCGTCATCCTGGAGGAATCGCCCGAATTGGGGGGCGTGTGGCGAGACAATACCTATCCGGGATGTAGCTGTGATGTACCGGCGCACCTGTATTCGTTCTCGTTCGCGCCGTACCGCAGTACCGGCATCCGATTCCCGGGGCGCCGCCGGACCTTGGAATATCTGCGGGCCGTCGCCGGCGCGGAAGGGCTACCCGGCCATCTGTACACCGACACCGCCGTCACCGAGGCGACCTACTCGGAATCGGGTTCGTGCTGGGAACTGCGGGCCGCGAACGGGCTTCGGTTCCCCGCCGATGTCGTGGTCTTCGCCGTCGGTCAGCTGCATCGGCCGAACATTCCGGAGATCCCGGGCCGCGACGAATTCGGCGGCGCGTCGTTCCACACCGCCGACTGGGATCATGCGGCCGAGCTGCGCGGGCAGCGGATCGCCCTGATCGGCACCGGATCCAGTGCGGCACAATGCCTTCCGACGTTGGCCGACACGGCCGACTCCGTGCGGATATTCCAGCGCACTCCGCAGTGGATCCTTCCCAAACCGGCCGCCGAATTCGGCCCGGCGACGCGAGCGGCGCTGCGGCTGCCCGGGGCGCAGCGCGCCTACCGCTGGGGTCTGCACCAGGCCGCCGACTCGCTGCTGGCGCCGATCATGCACCGCCGCTGGCCCGCCCGGCCCGCGGAATGGATTGCGCGGCAGTACCTTCGGCGTACTGTCGCCGATCCGGTGCTACGGGGACGGCTCACCCCGGACTATCCGATCGGCGCCAAACGCATCGTCTTCGACAGCCACTTCTATCGCACGCTGGGTCGCGACAACGTGGAACTGACCACCTCGGCGATCGCCCGCATCACCCGCGACGGCGTCGTGACCGCCGACGGCGGGCGCTACGACGCCGATGTCATCGTCTACGCGACAGGATTCCGCGCCGCCGAATTCCTGGCCCCGATCACCGTGCGCGGGCGTGGTGGACAGTCTCTGCAGGACCGATGGCGTTCGGGCGCTGACGCTTTCATGGGCCTGGCGGTGCCGGGATTTCCCAACGCCTTCCTCATCGCCGGACCCAACTCGTTCACTCCGGCGGGCAGCAATCCGGCGATGAAGGAGCATCAGATCGCCTACATCATGCGCTGCCTGCGCTGGCGCGACGAGATCGGTGCGGCGGCGATCGAGGTGCGGGCCGACGCGATGGCGGCGTATCGAGCATGGCTGGCCGACGCGCTCGCCACCACGGTGTGGTCGGCGGATGTGCCCAGCTGGTACACCCACGACAGCGGCGCGATCACCAACCCCTGGCCCGCCTCCGTGCGTACCTACGCCCGGATGCTGCGTCGCCCGCCGGCGTCGAGCTTCGCACCGGTGCACCGCACGGCCGCCGCCGAAACGGTCGGAGCCTGACCCTGCTCGCCCGAGAGGACCGCCCGGCGCGAAAGCCATTGCGCCGGGCGGTCTTCCGGTCAGGCCACGGTGGCGTCGAGTTCGACCTCGATATTGCCGCGAGTGGCCTTGGAATACGGGCAGACCAGATGGGCGCCCGCGACGAGCTCGTCCGCGGTCTGCTGGTCGATCCCGGATACTTCCAGATGCAGTGCGGCGCTGAGCCGGAACTCGTCGCGCTCGGTGTCGTGGTGCAGGGTCACCTCGGCGACCACGGCCAGATCCCTCGGCGTCACCTTCTTCGCCGCTGCCACCCGCCGGACCGCGCCGACGAAGCATGAGGCCCAGCCCGCGGCGAACAACTGTTCGGGATTGCTGCCACCGCCCGCGCCGCCGAGCGCCTTCGGCACGGCCAGGGTGATGTCCAGTGCGCCGTCGTCGGAGGTCGCGCGAGCGCCGTTGCGGCCCTCGGCGGTGGAGGTCGCGACTGCGGTGTAGGTGATGTCGGCCACGGGAAGATCCTTTCGGTAGCGGGTCACGACCACTCATCGGCAGCGGAAAGCGCTGTGCTGCCGCCGGTTTCGCAGGAGGTCGAACGCCGTACCGAAACGGTAGGTCGCCGGGGCACGCCGTCGCGCCCGTCGGGTGACGCAATCGGTGTACGTCACCCGGTCGCCGTGCTCAGTCCTCGTCGTGGGCCAGATGTTGTTTGGCCTGGTCGTAATCGCCCTCGAGGTGGTGTCCGGGTCCGTAGACGAGATGGACGACGCCGGTGCGGAAGGCGGTCGAGCGAAGCAGAGTCAGCGGGAGAGTGGCCTCGGCGTCGTCGAACAGGCGCATGCCGGACCGCACCGCGATCGGGTGCACCAGCAGATGCAGTTCGTCGAGCAGTCCCGCGCCGAGCAGTGCCCGCACCACCGAGACCGAGCCGGAGATGGCAATATCACCGCCGGATTCCCGCTTCAGTGCCGTCGCCCCGGCGATCAGATCACCCTGCAGCACTTCGGAATTGCGCCAGGTGAAGGTGTGCTCGCTGTGTGACACCACGATCTTGCGGGCGTCGCCCAGCTTGCGGCCGAACTCCGCGTCGGGCCCACCCGCGGCTTCGCGTGCGGGCCAGGCGTCGGCGAAGCTGTCGTAGGTCTTGCGCCCCAGCAGCAGCGTGTCGGCACTGCCGAGCTGGGCATCGACCGCCGCGCCCATCTCCTCGTTGTAATAGGGGAAGTGCCAGTCCTGCGGATTCTCGACGACGCCGTCGAGAGCGATGAACAAGCCGGCCGTGATCGTGCGCATGTTGTCTCCTGGTCCGATAAGTCCTGTTGCACGATCCGACGGCGCGAGCGCGCGGAAGTCATCGGTGCCGGCGACGATCTCCGGCGGCGCGAGTGTGGCGACGGGAGTGGGGCAAAAAGTGAGCGGTTCCCCATATTTTGTCGCCAAATGTGCAGATCTGCTCGTGCAGTCACCGATTCGAGCAGGTCAGAGGCTATGCGGCGGGGTGTCGAAAATGTCCAAAACGGAGTAGAAGGTGAGCGGAGGCTCGCATTACCGTTCCATCAGGTAACACCTACGGCCGGTGATCGGGCGGTGTCGATATCGCCTGGTCACCGATCCGTGACAAGGAGGTCAGAGTGACTACAGCAAGCACAGTCGGTGCTGAGCGCGCGATGTCCGGCCGCGCCACCTCGCTGTCCATGCGGGACGCGCAGGCCATGTCCCGGGAACTGGTCCTGCACCTCGGCGGATCCGTGGCGCCGTTCACCACCCTGTCCGCCGATGTGATGTCCGGTGAGGTGTCGGCCGTCGCGCGGATCTGCGTGGAATGGTCGATCCGCCGGGTCAACGGCGGGGGCCTTCCCGAACGCACCGATCGGCTGCGGGCCGCGGCCGCGCGCTGGTGCCGCGCCGGCATCCCGATCGAGGTGGTCGTGCACGCGGTCCACGAGGGATTCAAGGCCGGACTGGACCTGCTGTTCGCCCGGGCCAAGGCCAGCGATGCCGAACTCGTCGTCCGGGGCACCGCCACCGCGCTGGAATTGCTGGACCTGATCACAGCGACCGTCAGCAAGGTCTACGTCCAGGAGCGCCGCGCCGACGCCGTCGAACACCACACCGCCGTGCACACCCTCACCTCGGCGTTGCTCGGCGGGCACGCCACCACGAAGCTGGCGCGCGAATGCGGGATCCGGATCGCCGAGCGGTATCACGTTCTCGCCCTGTGGATTCCGCCGCATCCCGACGAAACGCATCCGCGGCTGGACCGGAACGTGGTCGCGCGCCGAAAACTGCGGCGGGTGCAGGCCGCGCTGGCGAAGCTGCTGCGCGATCAGCCGCTGGCGATGCTCTCGGTCGACGGCGGCACGGTGCTCATCCCCGAAACCGCCTGCACGGAAACGGAATTGGACGATCTGCTCACCAGGCTGTCCGAGCTGGCCGGCGTGCCGCTGACCGCCGCGGTGGTGGGCGCCGCCGCGGCCGACGTCCCGGCCGCGGCGCAGCAGGCGCACGACCTGCTCGACACGGTGCGCCGGCTCGGACGCGGGCCCGGAGTGCATCGCTTCGCCGAACTCGCGCTGCAGTATCAGCTCACCCGGCCCGGCATCGGCCGCGACATCCTCGACGCCCGGCTGGCACCCCTGGACGACCACCCCGAGCTGCTGGAAACGCTGCACGTCTTCTTCAACACCGACCTCAACCGGCAGCGCGCCGCGCGGCAATTGTGCATCCACCCGAACACCATCGATTACCGGCTGCGCCGCATCGGCCAGCTGACCGGCTTCGATCCGTCCCGCACCACCGGATTGTGGTATTTGCGTTCGGCGTTGATCGCCCGGCTCAGCATCGCCGACCGCGATGCGTCCACGCCGGTGCGCCGGCCCGCCTGATTCGGGCCCTACGCGCCGGAACCGGCCGGTGGCCGCTCGGTGGTGGCGTCCAGGTGCGGGTAGACCACCTCCTGCACGATGAGCAGCACCGCGGCGGCGCACGGAATCGCCAGCAGCGCACCGAGGATGCCGAGCAGCGCGCCGCCCAGAATGATCGCCACCACCGTGACCACCGCCGGCACCCGGACGGTGCGGTCCATGATGCGCGGGACGAGCAGGTAGTCCTCCAGCAGCCGCATCGCGAGGAAGAATCCGGCCGTGGCGATGCTGACCGGCAGCGAGACGGTCAGCGCGACGGCGGTGATGATCAGCCCGGCCACCGTCGAGCCGATCAGCGGCACCAGGTCCAGCAAAGCCACCAGCACCGAGAGGATCAGCGGGTACGGCACCGAGAACACGGTCAGCCAGATGAACGTGGCGATCGCGGTGATCAGCGAGATCAGCAGATTGCCCAGGACGTATCCGCCGACCTTGGCGAAGATGGCGTCGCCGAGCAGGATCGCGCGGGGGCGGCGCGACTGCGGGAAGAACCGGTACAGGCTGTGCCGGATGCGCGGGAAATTCGCCGAGAAGTAGATGGTCAGCACCGCCACGATCAACGCGCTGGCCAAGACGCCGAAGACGCGCTCACCGGCGCCGAGCAGACCGTGGCGCAGCTCGGGGTTGTCGGTGAGGCCGTGTTCGAGTTCCTGATCCAGGTGCAGACGCTGCGACCACGATCGGATCAGCGGGTACTGGTTCTCCAGGTCGTGCAGCCGGTCGGAGGCGTGGTCGACAAGATCGCCGCCCTGGGTGACGAGCGGTGTGATCGCCGCGGCCAGGAATCCGGCGACGAGCAGTGTGGCACAGCCGAATACGACGGCGACGGCGGCCCAGCGCGGCAACCGGCGCCGATTCAGCCAGGCGACCAGCGGCTCGATCCCGATCGCCAGGAACAGCGCCACGCCCACAAGCACGAGGGCCTGTCGTGCGGTCGCCAGCATGTCCACGATGCCGATCGCGAGGAGGACGCCGAGGCCGCCGGTCACGCCGATCACGAACGGAGAATTGCGGTCGAACCGCGGGCCCGGCCGCCCGTGCGGGTGCTGCGCGCCGGCCGACTCGGAGGCCGCGCGTTCGGCTGCCGCGATCGGCTCCGGGACCGACGGCTCGCCCTGCGAGCCGCGTTCGGCGTCCGAATCGGCGGAACTACCCATTCTTGGCAGCGTAGCGCCCGCGCGCCGTGCCCGGGCCGGACCGGAGCGGCGGGTCCGCGCCGAACTCGGGTGGGCTCACTGTCCCAGTGCCCGAGCGAACACCGGCCAGCTCCGGTGCAGGTCCTCCTGCCAGTAGCCCCAGGAATGGGTGCCGGTGGGACGCATGTCGAAGGTGGCGGGAATGGCGAGCTCGGTGAGTCTCGTGCGGAGTTCGCGGGTGCAGCGGACCGCGCCGGTTTCCAGGGCGCCGCCGACGAGGATCTGATCGGCCAATTTTGCTGAGCTGGAACGGATTCCGGGACCGTCGAGGGTGTCGAGCGGTCCCGGTAGGCCCGTGCCGGTGGAGACGTAGATCGCGGTGCCGCGCAAGCGGTCCGCGTGCAGGTAGGGGTCGTTGGCCGCCCAGGCCGGGTCCGTCGGCGGGCCCCACATGTTCACGGTGTTGCCCCTGCCGCCGCCCACGACCGCGTCGACGATGAGCTGCCCCGGCGGATCGCTGGTGCGCGCGCAGCCCGAGTACGACCCGATCGCCTTGTACAAGCCCGGGGCGGCCAGTGCCAGCTGAAAGACCGAGGTCCCCGCCATCGATATTCCGATGATCGCGTTCCTGCCGTTTCCGCCGAAGCCGGAATCGATGATCGGTGGTAGTTCCTCGGTCAG
>NZ_LZML01000135.1:0-779 GCF_001665695.1 Nocardia sp. 852002-51101_SCH5132738
GGCGCGGGTGGCGACGAGGCTGTTGCCGCCGAGGTCGAAGAAGTTGTCGTCGGCGCCGATGGTGGTGTCGAGGCCGAGGAGGTCGGCGAAGATGCCGGCGACGATTTCTTCGACCGGTGAGGCGGGTGCGCGGAATGTTTCGGTGTGCAGGATGGGTTCGGGTAGTGCGTTGCGGTCGAGTTTGCCGTTGGGCGACAGTGGGATCGCGTCGAGGATCATGACGGCGGCGGGCACCATGTAGGGCGGGAGCGCGTCGGCGAGTGCGGTGGTGAGTTCGGCGGCGGTGGGTGTGGCGCCGGGTGCGGGCACCACGTAGGTGACCAGCATTGCGGGGGCGTTGCCTTGCCGGTGGGCGATGGTGACGGCGAAGGCGGTGTCGGGGCGGGCGTCGAGGACGGCGTCGATTTCGCCGAGTTCGATGCGGTAGCCGCGGACTTTGACCTGGAAGTCGTTGCGTCCGACGAATTCGATGTCGCCGTGGGTGTTCCAGCGGACGAGGTCGCCGGTGCGGTACATGCGGGTGCCGGGTTCGCCGGCCGGGCAGGGCACGAATCGGGCGGCGGTGGTGGCGGGGCGGTTGAGGTAGCCGCGGGCGGGTGCGGGGCCGGCGAGGTAGAGCTCGCCGACCACGCCGGCGGGGACGGGATGCAGACGGGTGTCGAGGATCAAGGCTTGCATGCCGGGTAGTGGGGTGCCGATGGTGGGCCGGTCCCCCGCGTGCAGGGCCCGGGTGGCGGTGGCGAGGATGGTGGTTTCGGTGGGTCCGTAGAGGATGCGGA